>JBBSHP010000779.1:0-3269 GCA_038232555.1 Bryobacterales bacterium | reverse complement strand
TTATAGTTATCAGAACGGCGAACTGCATTTGTTCAAACAACGATATAATGGCACCGCGTTTTACTGGCAGGACACTGCAACCGTGGCCAGAAATCTGACTAGTGCGATGCCTTTTTATACTCCGATAAACCCGAATGGCGGGTTCAACACAAAGTATGTGGGGGTGAAGCTCACGGCGATGGATCCGCACTCCAGTAACCGCGGCTACGCTGCGGTTAACTCTCTTCTAGATACGAGCATCGACTACCGAACCGCGATCGCTATTACCCAGTAAGATGAATAATCGTTTCGCGTCGTCGGAAGAGGCCAGCACGTTAGTTGTGACGCTGACGGTCATTGCCACAGTGCTTGTTCTTCTTGGTGCCGCGGTAGAATACACCCAGCATGTTTCGCGGATTTCCCAGCGTAGCCGTCGGACGGCCCTCGCAGTGGAGATCGCGGATGGACATCTCGAGTATCTGTTCGCGAATTGGCGAAACATTTCCCGGGTTCAAGTAACGCAGGCGAACAAGAAAAGCATATCGATCGCGGCCACGGCGTTGCCTACCCAGTATTTTTTTACGGATAGCTACAATCCGGGACCGGCGCCCTCCCCCGGTCCATCAGTCGCCTTGACCGGCCCGCCTCCGATTATTCCGCTGCCGTCTAAAACTCTGTTTCCTACGGAACCGAACTACAACGTCACCCAATATCGGATCCAGGCCGACGATCCCATGATCACGTTGAACGCGAATGAAGACGCTCTCCCCTACGGGACAGTAGATCCCACCTCGACCCCTCCCGCGGCTTTCGGCCCCAACACCTCGACGACTAATGGGCAGTATAGTTATTTCTATCTCGCCGCGGTCGACGTCCAAGTGCCAGCGTTAGGAACCTCCACTGGATATGTCACCGCGAAGGTCCGGCGTGTTTTTGAGAAAAAATTCGACGAGCCTTTCACCTACGCCATTTTTTATCACGACGATCTCGAGCTCCAGCCTGCAAGCACTCTGACAATCACTGGCCCGATTCAAACAAACGCGAACCTCTATATCGGCACGAGTGCCTTTGTCGCGGCACCACCGACAGTTACCTACCCCACATCCGGGCGGGTGACCTATTCGACGAGCTATGTCAATGGCGCCTCACCCAGTGATCCGCTGCACAGCAGTTTTTCGATTCCAAGCACTCCTTCGAATGAGCCTCCGGCGATGCAGGCGTCGTACCTTCCATACGGCTGGGATCCGAACCTTACTGGTTCGAACACGGGTTACCATGCACTTATCGAGAGACCCACTGCTTCTCCATCCCCCGACCCGGTTGCAAGCACGCGTTTCTATAATCAAGCGGATTATCGCGTGTTGATCGACATTAACAACAACGTAACCATGACGAATAAATCGGGCGCGGCTGTCACTAGCGGTCCCGACTATAACGTCATTACCAGGGCGATGACTTTCGACGAAGCGATCGTCGACGTGCGAGAAGGAGGAGTTGTGCGAATTACGTCAGTGGACGTGGGTTCGATTTCCAAAAATTGCACACTTGGGATGATCTATTTCAGTGATACCAGTGCGGGAACCTCCGCTACGTTCGTGGCGAATGGAAGCGTCGTGTCAACGCCCAGGCGTGGGATCCGTCTAAAGAAGTGCGCGTCGATCTATCCAGCCGCAGGGCTGACGTTCGTTGCTGAAAATCCGGTCTACATTCAAGGTGATCTTAATACAGGTAGCAGCCCCCCTTCCAATAAGGGAATCTACAGCTCGCCCACGGTATCTGGATACACGAAGAAGCCGGTCGCGGTAGTGGGCGACTCGATTAACCTTCTTTCGAATGGCTGGTCGGACCTAACTTCGACGGCTCTGCGTATTGCATCGAATACGACGGTGAACGCAGCGCTTGTGAGCGGCATTGTTGCGAGCGATGGAACTCATTACAGTGGAGGCGCGGAGCATTTCATACGTCTGCTGGAGAACTGGAACGGAAAAAGTTTTACCTATTACGGATCAATGGTGGAACTATGGAAGAGTCAGCAGGCAACCGGATTCTGGACGGGATCTTCCAGCGTCTACACGGCCCCTACTGATATCAATTGGTTCTATGACACGAACCTGGCCATAACGGTGCCGCCTGGAAATTTCCAGCTTGCGGCTTACCTCCAGCAACAGCGCTGGTACCAGGTTTACTAAGCCCCTTCGCAATGGCTTCCGTTTATCATTTCCGCCTTCTCGCTAGCTTGCTCCTTCTGGCCGCGGCTAGCATGGCGTCGGCCGGGATTGATCTGACTCCCGTCTCTCGCGAGTACACTGCGGAAGGCATCAAATTTCGCCAACTTATTTTTAGAGACGGCGAACTTAAGATCAGCTACGAGCCACCGCGGCTGTGGGATTACCGCTCTGCGGGCAACGTTCTTCAGTTGACTCCTTCGAAAGCCGAGCGCGCCGACGCGGCCATTCAAGCGGTTCGCCTCCCCGCGCCCCAGCCGTTAGACGAGAAGGGCGTCGCGGCGGCAAAGCAGCAATTTGTCAGCAGTCTGCCGCCCGGTGGGCAGGCGATCAGCATTCTGGCCGAAGAACAGAATCCCGTCCTTTTAAAAAATACCCCGAGCTACGAGATCACCGCTTCCTATCAGGCGCTTGGTGAGACCTTCCTCCGGAGCACGCTCTTTGTGAATCTGCCAGACACGCAGTTGACCTTCCGGCTCAACGCCCGTAAAGCCGACTTCGACGCGCTGCACAAGGCCTTTCGCTCCAGCATTCTCTCGTGGCAATGGATCCCCCCACCTCCGACGCCAACCGTGGCGGCTAACCAGCCGCAAAGCGCGGCTCCGGCAAACTGAGGGTTTTCGGGTTTTTGCCTTGCGTGCGTGCGGTGACGGAGCCTTTCCCGGTGTCTTCTGCCATAAGGGTTTTCCCCGGCTCATCCAGCGGGTGTCATGGGCGACTCCGGCTCCGCGCTGATCTGTCGAACGGCATTGAGCAGTCCATTACTCTCCGGTTTCGCGAACACTCTTTCCACGCCCAGCGCTTCGTACCGACTCGCTTCTTCGGAAAGAAGGCCGCTGGCAAACACGAAAATCTTGCCGTTGAAGCCGGTTTTCAGTGCCCGTTCCACCAGTCCAAATCCATCCAGGCGCGGCATCTTTGAGTCGGTGATCATCAGGTCGAACCGCTGCGGGTCCGTCGCGAGCAGGGAGAGAGCGTGTTCCCCATCGAAAGCAAGTTCTACTTCGTGACCCTCGGCGCCCAGCGCCTTCGCCAGCATCGAGAGCACGTGAACGTTATCGTCTG
>JBBSHP010000778.1:0-3269 GCA_038232555.1 Bryobacterales bacterium | reverse complement strand
GCCAGCACCCGTGTCTTGAAACTGGCGATTCCCGCCGCGGTCGTCACATCCAGGCTGGGGTCCAGGAACCAGCCCCGTGGATTGGTTGTCCAATTGGTAGCCGAGGTCGCCAGAAACAAAGTCCCGATCGGCCGCCGGTCGTTCCACTTCAACTGCTGCGGAAAGGCGCTGGCAAACTTCTGATACCCGTCCGCCGCCAGGTCCTGCACCGTCGATCCGGCAGGCCCAAAACGCAGCGAAAGCCGATACTGATCCGATCCTCCCGGAGCGATCGGACGATGGATGGTGGGGAAAAACTCCGCCCACGTATTATCCCGGTCCGTATTCACCCGCAAAGGGAAAAATGTATTGGCTGGCCGGTCGAAAGCAAAAGGAAAGCCCGATCCTAAAGGCTTGGACGGGTCGTCGTTAGCGTATACCATCACCCCTGAGCCATAACTCATTGCAATCAGCGTTGGGCCCCCCATGTTGAATCCCAGCATCGGTATGGACCCGTCATACTCCTGTACTTTGCCGGGAAACTTAAGCCCGATGGGCTCATAGAATACACTCTGAATCGTGGAATTGGAGTTGTTGATTGTGGTGATCGTCAGATTCAGCCGATTCCCTAAAGCCGCGTATCCGACCTTTACCGATCCCCAATTGTAAGATCGCGTCAGTTCCTGGCTGGTGAAATCCATGCTCGCTCGGGCGTTTAGATCCGCATTGAAGGCCGGCCCACCCCCATTGCTCAGCATGACTTGGTTCACCCGAAAATCGCCGTTGCCCGCGAATTCCACTCCGTTATACTTCAGCGAACTCAATCCAGTGCCGTTTACCGCTATGCTTACTGCAGGCTGGCTGGCGGCTGGTTTTACCAGGAGTCCTATTGTGCTAGCACCTAATGCAAGACGAATCGCCGCTCCCAATATCCAACGCACACCGGTTACGTTTATCATTCCTATTGTTCCTTTTCGGTTATTTGCTTCGAGACATGAGTCTGCTGCGGGAAAAAGAGATAGCTATCCGTTTGCAAGCGGGTATTATGAAAACAGTCGGCAGAGTCAGATTGAGTACGCCCGATTAACTCCTGTCACTTCGAAGAAGTCCGGTAATTATGAAAGTTCTGCTGCGGATTACAACGACGCCACGGCAAGCAGGCTCTTCATGCTATGAGGTATACTGGGGCTATTCGCCACAATCCTTATGTAGGGATTGCGTGCGATGCCAGATGCCGGTCAATAGCGTCCCGGCTCTCACCGGCCGCAAAAAGTAAGATCGACCTATTCACCACGATTGAATAATCTCTTCGAAACCTAGCCGCTTGGCCCGTGATCGTGCGGTACCATTAGCTTCGGGACTATCAATGAAACGTGTCACATTAGCTCTGATTGGCTTGGCGGTCCTGGTGGCACTCGGATCGATTGTTTTGGTGAAGGTTCTACGTTCCAAGCCCATCACAATTGAGCAGAGCTCGACTGGATTAAAGTCGTTGAAATACAACGGTGTTGAGTACCTGATCAGTGCGGACCTGCAGGTCAACGAGGTGCTTTTGCGGAGACCTTCCGGGCAGATGTATCAAGGCTCCAAGGCTGGGAAGGTTCAAGAGCAGACCGAAAACCAAGCCGTCCGCCACAAGTTTCCGTGGGGTATGGTCGACGTGTCGTATGCGGCTTCCGGTAACCAGTTGAATATCAAGATCAGGACCGAGAATATATCGCAGACCGATACCATCGAAACCCTTTGGTACGAGCCTCTCAACTTACAATTTCCGAGCAAGGTGAAGGAGTACGATGGGTCTAATCCCTTATTGGTGCATTCGTTGGGGGGGCCGGCAATCCTCAGAGTCACCTATGACTCGGGTTCCATGATCGTAGCCGGTGAAGACCCTAGTAAACCGCTACTCTTTGGCTTTCCATGGGCGCTGGATCGGCCCGCAAGCACTGCTTATCCGCTAAAGATCAGCACCGGCCGAATAAAATCGTATCCGGATAGCTATCCCGAGATCAAACGCCCCATCCCGCCGGGCTCGGCTGACGAATACAACATTTCTATTCGGTTCGGAAGTTTGAAAGCGACCCCTGAAGAGCTTGCCGGGGATGTTTACAAGAAGTACCGTGAGACCTTTCCACCTCAACTTAACTGGCCCGATCGACGGCCCATTGGAAGTATTTTTCTGGCCACGTCAGCTACTAATTGGCCGACCAACCCGCGAGGCTGGCTGTTGGATTCCAAACTGGACGTTGAGAGCCCGGAGGGCCTAATCGCCTTCCGCGATGGCCTTATGGGTGTAGCTGATTCCGCCATTCGCATTATGAAGCAGATGAATGCCCAGGGAGCGATCACCTGGGACATCGAAGGTCAGCAATACGCGCATGCAGTCAGCTATATTGGCGACCCTAGGATCGTGAGTAAACTCGCCCCGGAGATCGATTCCCTCGCAGATGAGTATTTTAAACGGATGCGGGACGCCGGTTTTCGCGTGGGGGTCTGTGTGCGGCCGGAACAAATCGAGATGAATGACGATGGCAAGATCATCCGGCAAAAGCCCACATCCGATCCTGCCGCGGTGTTAATTGACAAGATCGGATATGCGAAAAAGAGGTGGGGCATTACACTGGCTTACGTCGACTCCAATGTAAACGCGACCGAGCCGACCCCTCTCGACGCTAGTGTCATAAAAAAAGTAGCGGATGCTTTTCCGGATGTGTTACTTATTCCGGAGCATTCTACACCCGAGTATTATGCTTACTCGGCTCCGTATAGGGAACTACGGCAGGGTTATGCGTCGACCAGCGCCGGCGTTCGTGCCATTTACCCCAAAGCTTTTACCGTTATTTCGACAGTCGACGGCCCCATCGATCAGCGACAAAAAGATTTGATGAGGGCCATAAAGCAGGGAGATACGGCGATGTACCGCACCTGGTATCCGGATCCTCAAAACGCAAAAGTGAAAGCGCTTTTTAAGCAGTGATCGCTCGTGCCAGGGATAACGCGCGGGTTTACGGATTGAACCGTCCTAGCATCGTCCAGACCAGTAGTTTCAGAATGTGGGCTTTGCCGCCCAAGCCGCTGATCTTTGATGGAGTTGGACCAGAAGCGGGATAGATGCGCGTAACTGGCAACTCTTTGACTCGAAATCCGAGGCGAGGCGCTCGACTGGACAAGTAATAGTGCAGGCTGGATACCCGCTTGACTCAGGTAGGCGCAGTAGATAAAATGCGGCGAGATGGAAGAGTACCCGCGGAACCTTACGGAGTTGGAGGCCAACTTTTCTACGGAAGAAAACT
>JBBSHP010000777.1:0-3270 GCA_038232555.1 Bryobacterales bacterium | reverse complement strand
TATTCGAGCGGACAACGTCGCCGTTTCCATTCCGTAGCTCGAGGGTAGGATCGGGCAGTGGGCTGTTTACTCCGGCTTGGCTTAGGGAAGGACCGATTGCACGAATGACTACTTTTGTATTCGGTCCACAGATGAAACCTCCGATCAGCGCGCGGTCGCCTGAACTGACAAAACCACGCGTGCTGATGTTCGCTAGCTTCGCATCAGCGGCCTGGTCCAAGTCGTAGGCCTCCACCGTGCCGAATCCAGTAGTGTTATTCTTGCCCCGGAGAATGGCTGTGTAGGCAGAGTTGTTGGCCGGCACGGTTGCCACGATGGCGGATTCCAGATTGTTCCCGGGCGGGATGCCTGTCGCTTCGATGGCTGCTTGCTGTGAATCTTTCCAATTATCATTCGCGGCCAGCACCTTACCGCTGCTATCGCGAAGCTCGAGGGTGGGATCGGCCAGAGAATCGCCGAAAGGAAGGGATGGACCGATGCCGCGCACGATAACCTTCTTCGGAGCCGTGCCCGTAACGATAAAGCCAGCAATCAGGGCGTTGTCTCCGGTTCCCACCGGCAGACGCGTAGAGATGTTCGCGAGGACTTTATCGCGGACGCCGTTGGTCGCGAGGGCCGGCCTCCAGGCGGGCTGACCATTCGGAACGCCGAGTAGCTTGCGCAAGCCGGTGCCATCGACATTGATGATATATAACTCATCCGTTTCCGCAGCCGCCACCTGGCTGTAGAATCCACTACTGGAAGCCTGCTGGCCGGCATCGAAGACAAGCTGCGTTCCGTCCGGTGACCAATCCAGGTCGGTAATGTATTGACCTGGCTGAAGGCGGAATATCTCGTGATCGCTCCGATCGTCGATTACGCGGATAGACTGGATATCTGGATCGGGCGCGAACTTAAAATTAGAAACTGCTTGATACGAGCGCACATAGGCCAGTTTTGCAGCTCCGGGCGCGAACTTCGGCTGGTAATCGTGCTCTCCGAAAGAAACTACTTCTCCTGTCGCAACGTTCGAGTTCCGGTCACTTCGCGGAAAGGTAATCTGTTTCCCAGTCTTGGAGCCTTCGGAGGTAGGAGCGACAAAGAAGAGAGCCGTAGCTTCACCCATCTCGCCCGTGCTTGGTTGGCGGACATCGTTCTTCACCGGACAGACAAGAATATTCTGGCCCGCCGGCGCCCAATCGACTCCTTCGCCGGCGTGATGCACTCCATCGCGGAAGACGCTGGTAAAGACGAGAGCTTGTGAGCCACCTTGTCCGTCCGTGCGGAAAATCTGTAAAGTTGGGGTTGTCGTCTGGCTCGCGTTTGGGGCCCCGGAAGCATAGAGGGAGTTCACCGCCATCAGGGTCCGATCCGGCGAGTAGGCTTTGTAGAAAGCGGCGACGTAGGTGTAGGCCTGGTTGAAGGGGTTCACGGTGTCTTGAAAATGTGTGACCTGTGTGACCGCACCCGTCGCCTGGTCGACGGAGAATACATTTGTACTGAGTTGATTGGCACGAGCGGGATCTACTTTGGTGATCGAATAGGACAGACCGTCGTGCGACCACGTGGGAAGCACCTGATTCGGCACGCCGCCACTGAACTCTGTATCTCCGGAGCCGTCCGGATTGAGGTAGCGCAGTTTCCCGACCTGCTGTGCTCCCGTTCCTTCGGTGCGGATATACAGAATCTGGGCTCGGGCGGCTGGTAGCATGAGATTGCCAGCAGCTAGCAAACAAAATAACAGCGGAACTAGATAGGAGCGCCGCGCGGATCGTTGTTGATTTAGTCTCATAAGAATACTTAACGTCTTGTCTCCTGGAATTTTCTACCGAAGATTGTAGGCTTCCACTGATCCGACCCCCGTCGTGTCTCCAAGGCCCCGAACGACGGCGGTATAACTATCTGCAACTAAAGTAACAATCACTGCGGACTCGCGATCGTTAGTCGGAGCCACCCCGGAGGCTTCGAGATCGGCTCGTTGCGTGTCCTTCCAATCATTGTTCGCGCGGACGATGGCACCGTTACTATCCCGGAGCTCAAGGGTTGGGTCGAGTAATGGGTTACTGACGCCCGACTGGGCCAGAGATGGGCCGATGGCACGGACGACCAGGCGGGTATTCGGGCCGCAGATGAAGCCACCGATCAAGGCATTATCACCTGTGCCGACCAAACCGCGGGTGCTGATGTTCGCCAGCCTAGAGTCGGTCGCCTGGTCAAGATCATAGACTTCTACCACGCCCCTCCCCGTGGTGCCGTTCTTACCGCGCAGGACTGCGGTGTATGAGGAGTTACTTGCGGTCAGGCTTGCGACGATGGCCGACTCGAGCTGGTTACTTGGAGGAATACCTGTCTGCTCGATTGCAGCCTGTTGCGTGTCTTTCCAGTCATCGTTGAATGCAATCAACTGATTGGTGCTATCACGTAGCTCAAGCGTTGGGTCCGCTAGCGCGCTCGGGACAGAGAGCGACGGACCTCTCCCGCGGATGATTACCCTCTTGGGGTTTGTGCCAGTGACGATGAAGCCGCCGATGAGAGCGTTATCGCTGGTCCCGACAGGCAGGCGTGTGGCAATGTTACCGAGGGTTGCTTCCTGCACGCCATTCGGGCTGATGTTTAACCGGAAGACCGTGCCGTGACCGCCGCTGCCGCCGAGGATCGTCGTGCCGTAGAAATCGCCGTTTGGGCCTTGGATGAGAGCGGCGCTTGGATATGCACCCTTCATTCCGTCGCTGGGAAAGCTGTAGAGCGTGGTGAGCACGCCCAATGGCGTCATCTTGAAAATCGTGCCTAGGAAACCGGATCCGCCGCTGTAGGTGGTCCCGTAGAAGTTGCCATCACGGCCTTGGATCAAAGCGGCGCGCGGGGAATTTCCGTTCGAGCCATCGAAGTTGACGAGCGTGGTCAGCTCCCCCGCTGGGGTGAGCCGAAAAACGGTCCCAGCATAATTTGGGTTCGGCCTGCTGCCGCCTCCGGAGGTGGTGCCGTAGAAGTTGCCATCGCTGCCTTGGATTAACTCGGACGGTGCTCCCGACCCGTTCGGACCGGTGAACTGGACCAGCGTCGTCACGGCTCCCCCCGGCGTGACCTTAAAGACGCCCCCGCCAGTGTTTCCGCCGCCGCTGGCTGTCCCGTAGAAGTTGCCGTCACTGGCCTGGAGGAGAGCGGCCGACGAGTTCCGCAAATATTCCTCACGAAAGACCGCGAGCTGGGTGTAGGCGCCCCCAGGTGAAACCGCAAAGACGGAGCCGCCGTTGTCGAAGCCCTGCGAGGTCGTCCCATAGAAATTACCAT
>JBBSHP010000776.1:0-3280 GCA_038232555.1 Bryobacterales bacterium | reverse complement strand
TCCCCGCTAGGCGTGATCAGCCGGTACTCCGCCTCGAACCGGTCACAGCTCTTGATCGCGTTTGTGTAGCGATGACGGCAGTGCGAAACGTCATCGGGATGAATGTTTTGAAACCACCCTTCGCCCACTTGATCGCTGAGCTGACGCCCGGTGGCTTCGAGCCAACGCTTGTTGAAGTAGAAACGACGTCCCTCCGTGTCAGCCAGCCAGAGCAGCACCGGCGCACTGTCGGCCATGTTCCGGAACATGCGGTCACTCTCCTCGGCGATGTTGGCCGACCGTAAGCCCTCCGCGGCCACCAGGGATTCCAGTGAATCCCGGCGCCTGAGTTGCATGATTAGGACAACCGTCCCAAAGCACGCAACCCCGATGCCGATTAGGCCTTGGGAATCCTGGGTGGAGTAGTGAAATAGCTGGTCGGGTACCGACAAAAAAATCGCTGAATAGAGAGTCGCCAAACTGGCGCTGGCGAGACCGGTCTTCCAGCCCCCCACAAAGACAGAGTGAATTACCGCGATTAGAAGAAAGACTCCCGCATTCGGGATCTGAAGGACGAAACAGAAGATCATAGCCGCCGAGGTGGTTAGCAGCCATCCGAAATTGGTCCAGAAGTCATCCAACCGCCAGGATGGCGTGAGGGACCGGCGCTCTAGCCGGGAAAACGCGGCGATGAACGAGTTTAGTGCCTGCCAACTGGCTTGGCTGGGGTCGGCTAGAGGTCTCAACAGATCGTCTCCGCATCGGGGTTACGGAAACTTAACCCTTCTTACAACGATACCATTACTGCGCCCCTTTCAGAACAATGCGGCCCTCTTTAAAGTACTACCGACAAACCCTTAAGGCAACTTAAGGATTGAAGATGGACGAAATACGCGATTTACAGAATTACATATTTGTGGTTCAGGCGCTAAAGTGGGTATTCATCCCCAGTATAAGAATGGCAGCTTCCTCTCAGTCGACCTGTATCTCGAACACTTTGTTCAGCAGTCACACCGTCAAAAGTTCACAAGATAATGAGACGTTTTCGCAGCCCGGGCAACCCCGGATCCGCGATCTGGTGGAGCGGGTGAAGGCTCGCCAACCGAATGCACTGGAAGAACTTTATGGGTTGGTCAAGAACTTTACTTTCTTCCTGATCAGGCAACTTGGGGCTGATGACCTGCAGGACAAAGTGCATGATGTATTTCTGACGGTTACACAGTCCATTTTGTCTGGAAAACTCCGTGATCCAGAGCGATTGATCCCATTCCTAGCCACGGTAACGCGTTTTTATACGTACAACCAGATCGAGCGGCGTGTCTCACGCCGTCATGTATGTGGGCTTTCTGACGGTATGAATGCGGCAGACACCAGGGTCAACCTGGAGCACAGCACGTATCAACAACAAAAAATTAAGATCGTCCATGAGGTGCTGAGCGCGATGCCGCGACGCGACAGGGACGTCTTGAGCCGCTTCTACCTGAAAGAGCAGAGCAAGGAACAGATCTGCGACGAGATGCAGCTGACTCCAACCCAGTTCCGCTTACTCAAATCCAAAGCTAAGTCAGCGTTCACTGAGTTAGGAGCACGACGCCTAAAACCCTGCCGCGCTTGATTTGAGCCCGTCCCCCTCTCACCAGAGCTGTTTGACAGCGATCAGGTTGGCGATAAGCCCGAGCACGTGAGGAGGCGGTGGGTCAGCTTCTGATTTTAGCGGGGCTGCGTCATTTGGAAGGCTTAGTAGAACAGGAGGTAAGAACCATGCCGATTACCGAAGATATCCGAAATCACAGTCTTTCCGCCGCGAGTATGAGCAGGGTGTGCAGCAAGGTGTGCATGTTGGAGAACTGACCGTTCTGCCGCCGCCAGATCGAGAAAAAATTTGGCAGTCTCCCCGACTGGGCGGCGGACCGGCTCGCCAATCTTCCAACTGCTGAACTGGAAGACTTGAGTGTGCGCGTCCTGGATGCCCGCAGCCTGGAGGACTTACTTGTATAACGCTAGATTGCCGTTGTGCGCGCCAGGTCCCTTAGAATAAGCCATGGACCACGTGCGGCGGCGTCTCATCTTCATCGCTTCCGCTATTGCTGCTACCCTCCTCGGCGGGACGATCGGCTTTATGCTGATTGGCCACTACGCCCCGTTCGACGCTTTTTACTTCACCCTGATCACGATTACCACCGTTGGCTACAGTGAGATGTTTGGACTGAGTCACGCAGGTCGAGTCTTCAACTCATTCCTGATATTGTTCGGTGTAACTACGATGCTGCTTGCGGTTGGCGGCATTACTCAAACGGTTATCGAACTGGAGCTCAACCAGTTCTTTGGAAAGAGGCGCATCAAAAAAATGATCGACAAGCTCCAGGACCATTACATCGTGTGCGGGTTTGGCCGTGTTGGCCGAGGCGCCGCTTTTGAGTTGCAAAGGGCAGGAGTGCCCTTCATCGTCGTGGATAAGAACGAGGACAAAGTGGAGATGGCGATTCGAGCGGGTATGTTGGGCGTCCTGGCCGATGTGGCCCGCGATGAAGCTCTTGTGGATGTGGGTATTCTGCGGGCCCAAGGTCTGATTGCAACCCTGTCCACGGATGCCGACAATCTCTTCTTACTGTTGTCGGCTAAAGGCCTCAAGCCGACGCTTCAGGTTTCCGCCCGGATTGCCGAAGAAGCTTCCGAGCAAAAATTCCGGCGCGCCGGAGCGGATTTCGTATTTGCGCCCTATGACATCACAGGAAACCGGATGGCGCAGGCACTGCTACGACCGCACGTATTTCAATTTATCGATTTCACCACCAAGAACATCGGCTTGAACGTTGGCATCGAACAGGTGCTCGTCGGTGGAAACGGGTTCGATTCCCGATCCCTGGCCGAGTTGCAGCTACCTCGGGAACTCGGCGTGATCGTGCTGGCAATTCGGAAGGCCAATGGAACCATGCTCTTCAATCCTGCCGCTGAGGCGGAGATACAGAGTGGTGACTTCCTGGTCGCAATGGGCGAATCGGAAAATCTGCGCAAACTCGAGCAAATGTTCGCGGAGGCGAAGACTTGAAGGTTCTCAGCGCCGCTCAGATGCGCGAGGTGGACCGCAAGACCATCGAACTGGGCATTCCCGGCCTGATCCTGATGGAGAACGCGGGCTCTCGTGTGGTGGATCTGCTGGTTGAAAAGTTCGCCCCGCTCGACTCCCACCGGATCCTGGTGATCTGCGGTAAAGGCAACAACGGCGGCGATGGATTGGCGATTGCGCGGCATTTGTTCAGCACCGGCTGTCAACTGGGAGTTTTGCTGGCTTATCCGCCCG
>JBBSHP010000775.1:0-3286 GCA_038232555.1 Bryobacterales bacterium | reverse complement strand
TGTATGCTGCCGGCCAAAGAGAATCCGAAACTGGTTCAGTAATTTCGGCGAGATTACCAGACTGTCGTTGTAGTAGAGCTGGTCTTCGCGGTCTTCAAAGTTAAAACCAGCCTCGGGCAGCACGAACCCACCCACGCCCTGGTTGTTGTCCCTGGTGTCGTGATAGTTTCCCCGGAAGGATGCGACGTGGTTGTCGCTAAATTGGTGCGTCACTCCTGCTGAGAATTCGGTATTCCGGCGCGGGGCTGCCACGTTCTGCTGCACGATGCCCGTCAGCGTGTACGCGAAGACGAGCGCGTCCAGATCCTCTTCTTCCCGGTTCGCGGAAAGTTGGAAAGAGTTCCGGCCATTTTTGCCGAGCGGCCCCAACAGGCTCCCTTCGAAGATGCGCCGCTGCTCCGGGGGACGCGAGACCGCGAAGGCGTCACGAGCATTGACGTGGTAATCGCGGAACACGAAGTTGAAGGTCCCGTGATAAGCCTGTGAACCGGGTTTGGTGATGATCTCGATACGGCCACGTCCTGGACGGGAGAATTCAGCCGAGTACGGATTCTGATTGATCTTCACCTGCTGAATGGCCGAAGCCGAAACGCCGATGTTTTTCTGCTCCATCCCATCCACCACCAGAGTGACGCCGCGCGTCCCAATGGAGCCAGGATCCAGGAACTGTGACATGGCTGCAACGTAGTTCTGATCGAAAATCGGCAGATTGTCGAGCATCTGGCGATCCAGCGTGATGACGTCCAGGTTCTCCGATGCATTGGTGCTCACCGTGGCGGCTGATTCACTCACCGTGACCTCTTGCCGAACGCCGGCCAACTGCAGAGCGATCCGAAGCGGGGCTGGCGATCGGCCGGTAATTGAGATGCGAACGGTCTGTGGCGCGAAGCCATCGCTCTGGATTTCAAGATCGAGATCACCGGTGGGCAACCCTGTCAAGCGAAACACACCCAGACTATCCGCGCGCGCCGCTCGAATAGCCGGACCGCGGTTCCGATGAGCGGAGACGCTGGCACCTGGGATACCTGCGCCAGTGGGATCCGTCACTGTTCCAGAGATCGAGAACCGCTCGCCCGAACCTTGCCCGAGGGCGGAAGCAGCCAGGAGGATCAGGAGTTGAACTGAGCCGATCAACGAGCGCATTTCACTTCAAGATCAATTCAGAACCGGCAGAAGATCCTTCCCGGGCTGAACCTCTGGGGCTTCCAGATTGAGGTAACGGGTGTCGAGCAGCCGCTGCGTGTCAATATTGCCCATGGCCGAGAGCAGACTCTCTTTCATGTGCGGATACTCCTTCTCCATCTCGCTGAACATCCCGCGCAACGACTTCCGGACCGTTCCGGTACGCTGTGAACATCCACATGGAATGATGGGAGCGCCTAGGGATTCAGCGAAGCGCGTGGTCAGGTCTTCCGTCACAAACACCAGCGGCCGGATGAGCCGAAAGTCCTTGTTGCTCGACCAGGTGATTGGAGGAAGCGCGCTGATCCGGCCGGTGAACATCGCGTTCCGCAGGAACGACTCGCAAAAGTCGTCGGCGGTGTGCCCAAACGCAATCACATTGGCTCCCAACCCTCTCGCGATTTCATACACGGCGCGGCGGCGGTAGCGGCTGCAAAGGTCACAGCCATGGTCCGGCTGTTCGTCCAACAAACGAAAAGAGGGACGGTCATGGTAATAGGTCCAATCGATCCCGCGCTGTTTCAGGTATTCGCCCAGCGGCTCAATCGGGCGCAGGAATTTGCCTTGCTCAACGGTGAACGCACAGACGGAGAACTCAATCGGAGCACGCTTCGCCAGCATCAGCAGCACCTCCAACATCGTCACCGAATCCTTGCCGCCGGACAAAGCTACTGCCACGCGATCCCCGTCACGGATCATCTTGAAGCGCGCGACGGCGTCGCCAACTTTGCGGAGTAATGTTTTTTCCAGGTCCAAAGAACTATTATAGGTTTGACCCCTTTGACCGTAGCTCCTCTTGATAACGTCCGGGTGCTGGATTTCACGCACGCGCTGGCAGGGCCGTATTGCACGCTGCTGCTTTCTTACTACGGGGCAACCATCTATAAGCTGGAAGCCCCTGGCAGTGGAGACATCGGCCGCGGTTGGGCGCCTCCGTTCACCGGTGACGACGCATCGTACTTCCTCGCGCTGAATGCAGGGAAACAGGGAGTGTCGATCGATATCAAGAAGCCCGAAGGCCTGGAACTTTGCATGCGCCTGGTGGAGCGCATGGATGTGCTGATCGAGAATTTCCGCCCGGGCACGCTGGAGCGCCTGGGGGTGGGATACCAGGCAGCTAGCGCACGCAACCCGAGGTTAATCTACTGTTCTATCTCCGGGTATGGGGACAACGGTCCGTGGCGCGAAGAGCCGGCCATGGATCTGATTGTTCAGGCCTCCAGCGGATTGATGAGCTTGACGGGCACCACCGGAGGTGAGACGGTGCGCTGTGGCCATTCCGTGGCGGACACAACCGCGGGCCTGTCCGCGACTATCGGCATTCTAATGGCGCTGCGCGCGCGCGAGCAGACGGGACTCGGTCAATTCGTCGACGTCTCGATGTTCGACGCGATGATCTCGACCATGTGCTCTAGCTTTGCGTACTTTGCAGGCTCAGGCAAAGTCGCGGGGCCGATGGGCACAGCTTTTGCGACCATCGTGCCGTATCGTACGTTTCCGGCCCGGGATCGCGAATTCGCCTTGGCGGTGGGGAGCGAAAAGCTCTGGGTTGCCTTCTGCCGCGCCATTCGCCGGCCGGAGTTGGCCAGCCATCCCGAGTATTCTTCGAACGCACTCCGTGTTAAGAATCGGGGTGTGCTGGAACCATTGCTGATCGACATCTTCCGCCAGGCGGACGGACAGGAGTGGATCGAGCGCTTAGGCGCAGAGGGCATCCCGTGTTCCCTGGTCAACAACGTCCGGGAAGTGTTCGAGAGTCCGCAAGCCCAGGCCCGCAATATGTTTCCGCGGGTGCCGCATGCTGGGGATGACGGGTTTGCGGTGACCGGTCCGCCCATCAAATTGTCGGCGACCCCGGGCCAGGCAGGTTCCGGCGCTCCGAAACTCGGCGAACACACTCGCAACGTGTTGGCCGAGCTGCTCGGATTGGACGAGGCTGCGATCGAACAACTCGTAGCAAAAAGCGTCATTGTGTAGTTGCCTTGTTTGAACTCACGGCGGAGAACGCAGCACAGTACTTAGGACGGCCCTGCCGGGCTGTGGCGCTCGGTGGAGGCGTATCGAATACCGTGCTGCTGGTCGAATCCGGCTCCGAACGCTTGGT
>JBBSHP010000774.1:0-3288 GCA_038232555.1 Bryobacterales bacterium | reverse complement strand
GTGGCGGCGGTGGGAGCTGCCGGCCTGGCGGGAGCATCCGGCGTTCTGCTCTTTATGGGCATGAAACAGTTAATCGGGCGGGAGCGCCCCTGCACCATCACGCCTCATTGTTGGGCGACGCTGCTGCCGCCAGACCACTTCTCGTTTCCATCCGGACACACCATGACAGCCTTCGCTGTGTCGGTGGCGTTCTCGCTGTTCTACCCAGCGCTGGCCGCCGGACTTCTGTTCTGCGCGTTCAGCATCGCGGTTTCCCGAATCCTGTTGGGGATGCACTTCCTGAGTGACGTGGTGGCCGCAATGTTGCTGGGCGCAGGGCTGGGATGGTTGGGCTACATCGCGTTCAGCTAGTGCCCTTACGGGCGAGCTATGCTCCAGGTGCTCGCCTTTGCCGACGATTTGACGGGTGCCCTCGAAGCAGGCGCTCACTTTGCGGGTCAGGGTCTGCCGGCGTTGGTGACGGTTGAACAGGTGACGGGCTCGCACCCGGTCCATGTAATCGACACGGAGAGCCGTCACTTGCCGCCCCCAGCCGCCGCCGAAGCCCTGTTGCAATTCGCCGGTGCAGACGCGCCCATCGTCTACAAGAAAACCGATTCCAGCTTGCGAGGGAATATCGCGGCCGAGCTCACGCTGCTTCAGGACATATTTGCAAACCGCACGGTTTCTTACATCCCCGCCTATCCGGCGCTCGGGCGCACTGTGCGGGACGGCCATCTTTTTGTGAATGGAATTCCCGTGCACCGCACGGAGTTTGCAACCGACCTGTTGAATCCGGTGCCGGACAGCTCCATCCAGCGATTGCTGACGACCCTGAAGCATGTCGCGATTTACGACGGTGAGACGCAGGCCGATGTGGCAAACGCAGTGGCCGCCGCGCTGCGCCACCCCGCCTCAGCCCATCATCGCCGGTCCGGGGTCGGTGGCAGCCGAAATTGCCAGGCAGATAGATTTTCCGCGGGTTCCTCCACTCCCGTTTCCGCGCATACGCCGCTGCCTGGTGGTGAATGGGAGCCGACACGCAAGCTCCCGCCGGCAGATCGACCATGCTCAACTAAGCGGAGCGGCGACGACCGCGGTGGATTGCGCATGGCGCATCGTAAGCGTTTACGCGAACCCGGGCACTGCTGCCCTGGATGTGGCATCCGCAACCGGCCGGGCTGTCCGCGAACATCTGGATGCCGGCGCTTTCGATGCCCTTCTTGTATTTGGCGGCGATACTGCCTTTGGGGCGCTTCAGGCGCTGGGCAGTCCGCCGCTCGAACCCATCGGAGAAGTACTTCCGGGAGTGCCCGTCTCCCGCATCGTTGGCCGTGACCTGTTCCTGATCACCAAGGCTGGGGGCTTCGGCGAAGATGATGTAGTGGGCCGCATCAAAACAATTCTAAATGGCGCAAGCGAATAATATTTACGGCATCACCATCGGGGACTCCAGCGGTATCGGCCCCGAGATCCTCTTGAAGGCGTGGACCGCACGCGAGATCCGTTGGCCTGCCGTGGTCTATGGCGACCTCGGAGTTCTCGACTTCTACAATCGCCGCCTGGACTATGGTGTCGCTCTCCGCGGCATCCAATCCCCGAGCGAATACCAGCCGGGCGTGCTGAATGTGATCGATCACGCGTTGCTGTCTGCGCCGGATGTTACGCCCGGCCAACTGAGCGCGACGTCCGGTCAGGCTGCCCGTGAGTACGTGATCTCCGCCACCCGCGCCGCGCTTGCAAAACAGATTGCTGCCATTGTCACGCTGCCCATGAATAAGGAGGCCACCCAGCTCACCGATCCCGGCTTCACTGGCCATACGGAGCTCATCGGCGAACTCTGCAATGCCAAGGAGGTCACCATCATGCTCGCATCGGACCAGTTAATTGTCACCCATGTCAGCACGCATATGTCTTTGGAGAACGCCATTCACGCCGCCAAAAAAGATCGCATCTGCGCGATCCTACGGTTGACCAGCGACGCTGTCTGCCGCCTGAAGCCGAATGCACGGATCGCGGTGGCCGGGCTCAATCCCCATGCTGGCGAGAACGGACTCTTCGGCAAAGAAGAGATCCAGGAGATCCGCCCCGCGGTGGAATGGGCGCAGCAACAAGGCATGCCGGTGGATGGTCCTTTCCCGCCCGACACGGTGTTCTACATGGCTGTGCGTAAGAAGAAGTTCGATGCGATCGTTTGCATGTACCACGATCAGGGACATGTGCCGTTGAAGCTGCTTGACTTTGAAGGTGGCGTGAACGTTGCGCTGGGCCTGCCGATCATCCGCACGTCCGTTGACCACGGCACGGCTTTCGACATCGCAGGTACCGGGCAGGCATCCACCGTCAGCCTGATTCGGGCGATGGAATTTGCCGAGCGCTTAGCCTCGCAGCCGTGAGGGTCTGTTAGCCCTTCAGGTACTTGGTGAAGAAGTCGAGAGTACGTTGCCAGGCCAGCTTCGCGGCGGTCTCATCGTAGCGAGGCGTGGTGTCATTGTGGAAACCGTGGTTGGCGCCCTCATAGATGTGCGCGGTGTACGTTACGTGGTTGGCTTTGAGAGCCTCTTCGTAAGCGGGCCAACCGCCCGTGATGCGGGTATCCAGAGCGGCGTATTGAAGCAGCAGAGGCGCTTTAATCTTCGCGACATCAGCCGCGGGGGGTTGCCCTCCATAGAATGGGACTGCCGCATTTAGATCCGAGCCCATCTGCACTGCCAGCGCGTTGGCAATGCCTCCACCAAAGCAGAATCCTACTACGCCGATTTTGCCGGTACAATCGGGCCGGGCTTTCAGCCAGCGAGCCGCGGCGACGAAATCCTGCGTCATTTTAGGGCGGTCCACCTTGGAGAACAGCTTTCCCCCTTCTTCGTCGTTGCCCGGATACCCGCCCACGCTGGTGAGACCATCGGGGGCGAATGCCATGAATCCAGCAGCGCCTAAGCGGCGCGCTACGTCCTCGATGTAGGGATTTAGACCGCGGTTCTCGTGCACTACCAGGACGCCGGGAACTTTTGCCGGTGCCTTGGCGGGGTGAACCAGGTATCCACGGATCTCCCCGTTGCCCTGTGGGGACGGCACGGTCGCGGATTCCGTCTTAATGCGCGCATCGTCTTTCGGAATTTGCTGCGCCCAGGCGTAGTTTGGGCGAAGGCTTTCCCAGATGGCCGTGGCTGTCACTCCGCCGACCGCGAACTTCTTCGCGCCCTCCAAAAAGCCGCGCCGGTCGATGTCGCCGTGCACGTAGCGGTCAAACAGATCGAGCAGTTCCTGCGAGTAATCGGTAGCTTTTTTGCGTTCCATAGTGGCGATTTT
>JBBSHP010000773.1:0-3290 GCA_038232555.1 Bryobacterales bacterium | reverse complement strand
GTCCCGGGACACTACACGGCCGGCGGCACGCATCAACTGCTCGAGGATGTCGAACTCCAGCGTAGTGAGATCCGCTGGGCTGTTGTCTACCGAGACCTCGCGGGTACCCGGATCGAGTACCACCCCGTTCACCTCGATGCGACCCCGGTTAGGCTGCGGTTCCGTCCTCCTCAGAATCGCCTTAATGCGTGCGGAGAGCTCGCGGGGATTGAATGGCTTTGCCAGGTAATCGTCGGCCCCGAGTTCCAGGCCCACAATGCGATCCACGTCTTCCCCCCGCGCGGTAAGCATCAGCACGGGAACTTGGTTTTGCTGCCGTAAGCGCTTCAGGATCTCGAAGCCGTCCAGCCCTGGTAGCATCACATCCAGCACCACCAGATCGGCGCCGCTTTCCAGAGCTAGCTGCAGCCCGTTTCGGCCGTCGTGTTCGCACTGAACAACAAAACCTTCCCGCCGCAGAAACTCACTTAGAAGCGAGCACAGCTCCACGTCGTCGTCGATAATCAGGAGCCGCAACCTCTGAATTTAGCACGCGCTACATGAGACAATGGGACCGTGGAAGCTGAAGATAAGTTTCACCTTAGCCTGCCTCCGGAGTTGTTTGCGCGCATCGACAACGAAGATATGAGTGAGCTGGCCGGGGGCATCGTCACAACGACATTAGGCGCGGCGGTAAATTGGGCGCGCAAGAATTCCATCTGGCCCATGTCGTTTGGCTTGGCGTGTTGCGCTATCGAGATGATGTCCATGATCGGCTCGCGGTACGATATCTCGCGGTTTGGCGCCGAGGTGATGCGTGGCTCGCCCCGGCAATCCGACCTCATGATTATCGCCGGCCGTGTGTCGAATAAGATGGCTCCGGTGATCCGCCGTCTGTATGAACAGATGCCTGAGCCGAAGTGGGTAATCTCCATGGGAGCCTGCGCAACCTCGACTGGAGTGTTCAGCAACTACGCCCTAGTACCGGTAAACCAGGTGATCCCGGTGGATGTATACGTGCCGGGTTGTCCGCCCCGCCCCGAGCAGTTGATTTACGCCATCATGCTTCTGCAAAAGAAGATCCAAGCGGAAACGGGCACCATCCGGAAAGTTTTAAACCTAGCGTAACCGATTGAGGCCTGTCGCGTAGGGGCTCACGGCATCGATCTGTTCGTCTAAGGCCTGAAACAGCTTAGCGTAGCCTCGTCCCGCACTCAATGCGGGTAGCGGGAACGCTATTTCCCTTCGAGAATAAATGTCGGCGCTACGCCGGATAACGTCGAAAAGCCCGACGAAGTAACTGCGGTAAGCCAACTCGAACAGCCTTGCACTTTGCCCAGATAGGTATGCGGGTGGAGATCGATTCGCATGTTCCGCATTTCCAGATGCCCATATTGCATCAACGGGAAAACATCGTGCACGGGATCCAGCGCCTCCTGCACGACGTACGGAGTGCGCATGGCGGTTTTCAGAGCTTTCTCCCAACGGGAGTCATCGCTTTCCGAGCCGCGGAAAGAATGCTCGTCCGCTGAATCGTCGTTTGGACGCAGCACCAGGCGTTCCCGATTTTTCAAGATGAACTCCGGCAAATCCACCTGTTCATCCTGATAGGTGGTCTTAGTGCTATTGAACACGCGCGTCCAGGGTACAAATTCGCGGATCACTTTCCGTTCAGCAGCCGGAAAGCCCGCGGTAACGTTTTCGTCCGTCAATAAATCGAAAATCGCCTTTTTCTGCGCCATTTCCGAACGAAAGTTGTTGACCACGCAAACGGCCCGATCGCGATACGCCCGTAGCAAAGGATGCGACAGATCGAAGCGGATTAGAAATTCCTGTACCTTCATCCGCCGGAAAACAATGTCGATTTTGAAATCGCCGCTTCGCAGCACGTTGTTTTTGTACTCCAGATGATCTGGAGAAATGATCTGAACCTGCAAGCCTTCCTTCCGGAAAAAGTCGGCGATCAGCAGACTCTCGCCGGATTCCGCGGTTTGAAAGGGTTGCTTGAATTCCAGAATCGCCACATTCGGCTTCTTGTTCTTCCCCCCAAATTCCTTGAAGGATTTCAGGAGCGCCATCAGCAAATACTTCGTGCCGGGCAGCTTTTCAAGCGTGTAGCGCTTGCGGAATTCCTTCACAGGAGGCGCGTCGTAGAAGATATTCGACAGAGCCTCGCCGTATGCCACTCCGGTAGGAGTGTCCGGGTTATACTGGGCGAAGCGAATGGTCCCGTTGTGTAATTGCGTATCGAGCAACGAGGTGACCGAGGGGAATGGGTAGCCCGGGTCAACCGATGCCAGCATCTTTTCAGCAGGCAACAGTTCCATGCGGGAGAGCAGTGTGGGACTGCCGATCGCAATCTTCTCGATGCGGTCGATCGAACAGATCAGCGACTCGGCGGCCTTGGTCAAACCCGCATACTGCCGGCGCGTGATAAAGTGGGGGCGCAGGACAGGAGCGATGGGTTTGCCCCCTACGGTGAGGTGCTGCTCCGCCATTCGTTCATGTAAAGCTTGGGCCCAAGCCAGGTCTTTGTACGGCTCGGACTCCAAAATCTTGTGATAGCGGGTTACCGCATCGCCTAACTGCGTCATTTTCGCACTCTTTCTGTCTCCAGTATCGCACGCCGACCGGGGAAAAGTGAAGCGACCGGCCCCCGGTAACCCCCCTAAATACCTAAAAAGAATGTACTTATTGTCGCTTGTGGTTACTTGTTGATGTGTGACAAATACTGGAATTCACCTGATTAATCGCAAAACTGACATGTTTGCAACCGATCACATTAAGAATACGTCAGAAATCCTCTCCGCTCCTTGGGCATGGCTACCCATGGGCCGCCCCTTTGGTAAAAAACGCGCTTTTAGCGCTGTAACAGCCCCCTCCCGTCTCCCTAAATCATTCATTGTTCAGCAATTGGGTGTGGCAGCCCACGTGCCATCACACGAGCAGAGGTGAGTTCATGAAAATCCAACACTGGGTTGCATCCACTGTTCTGGCCGCCACGCTGGTCGCCGAGGTTCCAGCCGCATTAGCTTCGCCGCAAGCTGTCCGCTTTGAACCCGCGGTATCGCGATCCGGGTCAGAGGCCCAGTACGTGAATGTGGTCCGACGTCGGCGGGTGAGGCGCGGTCGTTATGTAACCGTGCGCCGCCGCAGCAAGAAAAAATCGGTCGCCATCGTAGCGGGGAGCGCAGCCGCTGGCGCAGGTATTGGAGCACTCGCTGGTGGGGGCAAGGGTGCCGCCATCGGGGCGCTTGCGGGTGGGGGAGCCGGTCTGGTCTATGATCGATCCACCCACAAAAAAGTCATCC
>JBBSHP010000772.1:0-3290 GCA_038232555.1 Bryobacterales bacterium | reverse complement strand
TTAACATCGCTAATCCCAATCAAAAAATTGGCCGCAAGCGACCCAACGCTCCTGCGCCGAATATCGTTGACATCGACGCCAATACACAGGATTCTGAAGGCGGCCTGAAACACCTGCGCGGGAACGTCAAGCTGGAAACCACGGAGATGAGTCTCCGGGCCGATGCTGTAGACTACAACTCCGAAACAGGGGACGCCGAGGCGCGCGGCAACGTGCGGTTCGAGCATTATCTGAACGGTGACAAGATCCAATGCGACCATGCCAAGTACAACATCGACGATGAGAGTGGCAGGTTCTATGAAGTGCGCGGCACCACGCCCGCAAAGATCGAAGCCCGGCCTGGGGTTCTGACGACCAGCAATCCGTTCTACTTCGAAGGAGAATGGGCCGAGCGCGTTCACGACCATTACATCCTACATAGCGGTTTTATTACAGACTGCAAGGTGCCGCGCCCCTGGTGGACCTTGCGCGGTCCCCGCTTCCTGGTGATCCCGAATGAGCACGCGGTCGCCTACCACGCGACATTCCGGGTTCGCGGTATTCCGATTTTCTATGCGCCGGCGCTGTACAAGTCGCTCAAGAAATCACCCCGCAAAAGCGGCTTCCTCACGCCCAATGCAGGACACAGTACACGCCGCGGCTTCATGGTCGGGGGAGGGTATTATTGGGCCATTAACCGCAGTTACGATTTGATGTATCGTGCGCAGTACTTCACGGAACGCGGCGTGGGTCACTTGATGGATTTGCGAGGCAAGGTGCGGCCTGGCACCGATTTCAACGTCAGCCTGTATGGAGTGAACGACCGTGGGATCGACCTCAGCCAGCCCGGTGATCCGCCCAATATACAGAAGCAGGGCGGCTTCTTGCTCGAAGCTGCAGGGCGCTCCAATCTGCCGTTCGGCTTCGAGGCGCGAGGCAATCTCAATTACCTGAGCTCCTTTTTATTCCGGCAATCTTTCAGTGAGAGCTTCCACGAAGCGATTTTCTCGGAGTCGCGTTCGGTAGGGCTGATAACCAAGCACTGGTCCACGCTCGCTGTGAACCTGGTCGCGCAGCGTGATGAGCAATTCCAGAGTGTGCAACCGGACGATAAGATCATCATCCGGAAACTGCCAGAGGTCGAGTTCCTCAGCCGCGAGCGCCAAATCTCACCAGGGCTGCCCGTATGGGTTTCGCTCGAGGCCAGCGCCGGCCTGTTTCACCGCACCGAGCCGGACTTCCAGACCCGCCAGTTTGTAGACCGCGTCGATTTCTATCCCCGCATCACATCCGTACTGGGGTGGAAGAACTTCAGTCTGGTGCCGAGCTTCGCCATTCGCGAAACCCGCTATGGATCCAGATTCGAGGATGGAAAGGTGACAGGCAAGGATTTCGTGCGTAGCGCGAGAGAAGTCACGGTCGAGTTGCTGATGCCTTCGCTGGCGCGCATCTACAAGGCGCCAGCGTGGTTAGGCGTCAAGATGAAGCACGTGATCGAGCCTAGGGCCGAATATCACTTTGTGGGCGGCGTGACCAATTTCAACGACATCATCCGCTTTGATGAGACCGATCTGCTATCCAACACCAACGAATTGCGCAGTTCGATTGCGAATCGCTTGTATGTAAAGCGTAAGAACGGGGCCGTGGACCAAGTCCTGAGCTGGGAGCTTTCTCAGAGCCGCTATTTCGACCCGACCTTCGGCGGAGCCGTACTGGAAGGACGCCGCAACATCGTAGAAAGCTCCGCCGATTTGACGGGCTTTGCTTTCTTGAGCGGTCCTCGACGTTATTCGCCCGTCGTTTCTGTCCTGCGTGTATACCCGCGTCGTGGGTTTGGAGTGGCGTGGAGAGCCGATTATGATCCGCAGCTCGATCACTTCGTGAACAGCGGCTTCTCTGCCGATGCGCGCTTCTCAAAGTACTTCCTGTCACTAGGCGACTACCAGGTCAGGAACGATCCCGTTTTGTCTTCCAGTTCGAATCAGTTCCGTGGGCTGGTTGGATTCGGAAAACAGAACCGCAAAGGTTGGAATGGAGCGTTCACCGCCTTTTATGATTTCAAGCGCGCGCTGGTCCAGTACTCTACCGCGCAAGTGACCTACAACACTGACTGCTGCGGTATCAGCGTCGAGTACCGTGTGTTTAACGTTGGAACCCGCAATGAGTCGCAGTACAGGGTGGCATTCGCTGTCTCGAACGTTGGCACGTTTGGAACTCTGAAGAAGCAGGAACGGATCTTCTAAATCGAGCCAAATTGGATCCGTCCACCTCACTGGTCCGCGTAAACCTTCACTAGCCGGTACAGAAACGTGCGCCCCTCGTAAACAGACTTCACCCGAATTCGCTCGTTCAGACCGTGGATGTTTCCGCCATCGGCATCTTCAAACAGACCCGAGATCCCATAAGTTGGTATGCCGGCAGGGTTCAAGAACTGGGCGTCCGTTGCGCCCGGCTCCATAACCGGAACAATCGGGACGCCGGGCCACATCTCATCTGCCAGCTTCTCGACCGGCTTAAGGATTCGCGGCGTCAGTGGCGCTGGTTGCGCGATCGGTCCACGCACCTCTGGAATGGTCACCTTCACCGCGGGATCTGCGATGACTTTGACCAGTTGCGCTAAAACCGCCTCGCGCGCCACGCCGGGAAAGATGCGGCAGTTGATGTTCGCCCTCGCGCGTTGCGGCAAGGCGTTGGTCGCGTGACCCGCAGATAGCATCGTCGCCACGCAGGTGGTGCGCAACATAGCGTGCCAATTGCGATCTTTGTCCAGCACCGCGATCGCCGCTGCGTCCTCCGGATTCCTAAGCACCGCTGCCATGGCCGCGGCTGCTTCGCCTCCGACGATCTTTGACATCCCTGTGAAATAGCCCCGATTGGCGTCGCTCAACTGAACCGGAAATTCATAACTGCTGACCCGGTCGACGGCGCGCACCAGATGATAAATCGCGTTATCCGGCACCGGACGGGAGCTATGGCCTCCCGGATTAGTAGCCTCCAGCGTGTAATTCTGGGACGTCTTCTCCGCAGCCAGGACTTCGAGTGCGACCCGCCGCCCTTGCGCATCGAGGTCGCCACCGGCTCCCTCGTTCAGGGCGAACTCGGCGTCGATGGCATCGCGCTCATGCGTTGCCAGCCAGCCTGCACCGTTCAGCGCGCTGTTGGTCTCTTCGCCGCAGGTCAATGCGAGCTTGATGGAGCGCTTAGGTCGAAAGCCCTCTTCGCGATAACGAACCAGATTGTCCACCCAAATGGCCGCCTGGGCCTTGTCGTCACTGACCCCGCGCGCATAGAAGTATCCGTTTTCCTCGAAT
>JBBSHP010000771.1:0-3293 GCA_038232555.1 Bryobacterales bacterium | reverse complement strand
ACCCTCCGGGTGAGTCCGCACAACCGCTTCTATTTCGCTCATGTTGAACAATGGTAACCACTTCTGTGTTCAAGCTTCGAGGTCTACTGCCGTTTAAAGGATGAATGCTTTCTGGCTTCCGACTATGTGGCACTGGCTGAGCGAAACCTGCGGGATGTCCACGGAAGAGGCAATCCAGGTCGCTTCCTGGGCGACAGAGCACCTGGTTCACGCGCTAAGAACCGAAACGTAAGGCCTGACGAGAGACCGTACACGCGAGTTGCGGCGTAAGAAGAAAGAAAGCAAGGTCTGCAGAAGGGGAGAAATGACCACAATGGATGAGCGAGAAGAGATCCGGATCGGGCAGTCGGCGATTCGATTCCTGGTTGCGGGCCAATTGTCGGGAGGTTCCGTCCCGGTCTTCGAGTGCGACGTTCCGGCAGGAGCAAAGGTGCCGGCCGCACACAGTCACGATGCCTATGAAGAGACGATTTACGGGCTGGAGGGAGTGACGACTTGGACGGTTCCGGGCAGATTGTGGCCCCGGTCGACGGAGCCCGATTCAGCGCCATGCAGATGCACACCGTAGCACGCGAAAGTAATGAAATACCTCGATGACTGCTTCCTTGCGGTCGCGGCTCAGTCTGACGCACCGCTACGCTTGGATTTAAGCACCTGGCCGGCATTTCCCCGAATCTACCACTTTTTTGTCGCACACCCTCGCGGGGTGGTCCACCCCTTCGATAACTTTCACGCCGACGGCGCAAGGATGCAAGCCATCGTCACGCCCGGCATCCTGGGGCCAGGCTACTTCCGCGAAATAAAGGCCGCCAGCAACGCCGCGGCGGGCGGGCCGCCGGACCCCGCAGCGATCGCTGGAGTGATGCGCCGCTTCTAAAAAGTTCAGAACGTCAAGCGTAGTCCCAATTGGATCTGTCTTGCAGCTTTGGATGCGCTGCTTACGATTCCAAATCCGGGGCCTGCGAAGATCCGGCCCGGGATGCCGAAATCGGTACGGTTGGACGCGTTGAAGAATTCGCCTCGGAGCTGGAGGCGCATTCGCTCCCGGATGGGAAAGTTGCGGAGCACCGAAAAATCGAAGTTCACCAATCCGGCGGAGCGAAGAATGTTCACGCCTTGATTGCCGAACTGAAAGGGCGCGGGCTGGGTAAAGGCTTCCGTGTCGAAGTAGCGGCTTACGGAGCGCTGATCGGACGGGAGATTGGGATTGCGCGCCACGTCGGCTCTCAACGCGCCGGCCGAGAAGGCATTCGTCGAATTGGTTTGGGTCGTCACGGTGAAAGCCGGGCCCGACTGCAGCGTCGTCACATTGCCCAGCACCCAATTCCCCACGACATAGCGAAGCGGATTGGTGGCTAAAAAAGGCTTGCCCGCGCCGAACGGAAGCTCATACACCGAGCTGAAAGTGAAACGATGGGGGATATCGTTATCGGAGGGTCCGTAATCCGCGCGCCGGTTGTAATAGTTGGAATAGGGGCCTCCCGACGCGCCCAGGGCGCTGCCGCCGTCGCCGGTGTTATCTAAAAACTTTGAGTAGGTGTAGGTACTGACAATGTTCAACCCACGTGAAAAGCGCTTCTCAAATTTCAGCAGGCCGGCATGGTAATTCGAGACCCCCAGTGTGGGCGAGACGATGGTCACGTTGCTGAACTGCGGAAAGGGACGATCGCTTTGGGACTGGTGAGCGGGGCCCAGAATCGCCGGAGATATCTGATTCAAAGAAATGTTCGAGCTGGGCAGCTTGCGGGAGAGATTAGCAAGATAACTCACTTCGATTGCGATGGAGCCGGGCAATTCCCGCTGCGCTCCCAGATTGAACTGTTGCGAGTAACCGGTTCTGCGATTCGGATCGAAATACGTGACTGCCGTATTGGGTTGCTGACCGACGCGCACGGCTCCAAAAGAGTCACTCAACTCGGGCGCTTTCAAATTGACGGGCACGCCGGTCCGGAGCCGGAATGGCGCAGTGATGCCGTTATCGGGGCTGTTCAGGGTAGACGAGAGCTCGAAACCGAGAGAAGCCGAGGAGGGCTGTCCGCTGTCGAATGGATGCGCGAAAAAGATACCAAAACCGCCGCGGACAACGGTTGACTGGGAACCGAAGGGCTTCCATGCGAAGCCCACGCGCGGTCCGAAATTGTTCCAGTCGGTATCGTAAGGCCTGCTGGGAAAGCCATTCATGCCGGCAAACTTGACGACGCCGGGCGTGCCGGACACGGGGTTGATGGCGTGCAGATCGAAGCTGTTCATGCGATTGTTTTTGTCGACGATGGGAGTGTCGGTCTCCCAGCGCAAGCCGATGTTCAAAGTAAGATCACTCCGAACCGTCCAGTCATCCTGCGCGAATCCGGCCAGATACCAGTTGGAGCGATCCAGCACCTGCGTTTGCCGCGCATCGAAACTGGTTGGAAATCCGAGCAGCAGGGAGGCTAAACCAATCCCGGTGGCGGCGCTGCCGGGCAGTCCGGTAGGCGTAGTGGCGAATCCAAACGCTCCGGAGACCGTGGGCAGATTCACTTCGTAATTGTGAGCAGGCCGGGCCTCGCCTCCGAATTTGAACGAATGTCTGCCCCGTACCCAGGACACGTTGTTCACGAACTGATACTGCTCGATGGGAAGTTGCCGGCGCTCCTGCTGGTTGGATCCGAGCGCGCTGAATCCCGCCACGGTGAACTGTGGGAAGGCGGCGGGAGAAACACCCTTAAGACCAAGCTTGCCGGCGTAATCCTGACCCAGACCCTTGGTCAGTTGGTGATTGATACGATTTGCGTACGTGACGCGGAAGTCGTTAATCAGACTGGGAGTAAGTATGCGGATCCAGGAACCGTACCAATACTGCTGATGGCGCTCGGCATCAATGCGCGTTCCCGACGCGGGGTCCGGGAAGACAGAAGTGTTCGCGCTGTTGTCGCTGTTATAGAGATACCGCGCGTTGATTTTGTCCCGGGTGCCCAGATTGTGATCCACCTTGGCGGTGATGTTGTTGCGCGTGAGCGCGGTGACATAATTGGCGCGGAAGTTATTCGCGCCCGTGAGATTGTCGGCCGGCCGGTTGGGCCGCGGATAGAATTTGAGGATGGATAGAGCTACAGGATCCAGGCGGTTGGACGCAATACGATTGTTCCGGAATACGGTACGGATTGTTTTACCGCCGACCAAGGCCGAGGTCTCGGGATCGTAGATGGGGATGAGCTGCCCTTTGGCATTGAAGGTTTGGGAAAAGTCGCCCATACGCTGCAGATCGGTGGGAACCGTGAGCGTGTCGATCGCCCCATCTCTGCGACGGGCGCCTT
>JBBSHP010000770.1:0-3296 GCA_038232555.1 Bryobacterales bacterium | reverse complement strand
GGGACCCAGCTTGGGGTCGGGAATCGGAACCATGGCGTAGCAGCCATTTACGAGCGCGGCCATCAAGCCGCTCTTGCCTGACAGTACGCAGTCCAGCGCCATTGTTCCAAACGTGGATGCGATCAGCTTATCCACGAAGTCCGGCGCGCCGCTCCTCAGATCGTAAGTCAGATCGCTCACGATTGTTTCTTCGCCCAACCTGCCTTGAATTTCATCGCTAAGCGCTTCCGCGACGTTCTCCTTTTTGCGATGTCCGAAACCATCCTCACGGCCGTATTCCTTCGGTTCATAACCTTCCCACTTGGCGCCTTCCGATAGGATGATCAAACAATAATTGCTAGGGTTGTTCTTTTTGTCTGTCCGCAACAGCTCGATCAGTTTATCCAGATTTACCTTGTACTCGGGAATGCAGCAACGCATCGAGGCCACGTAGGCGGTGTAAAGGGCGGTGTAGCCGGCATCGCGTCCGAATACGCGAAAGATTCCAACGCGCTCGTGGGACCCAACCGTGGTTCGCTGCCTGCTGATCGCATCCGTGGCCCGCGTGATGGCCGTCGAAAAACCGATGCAGTATTCGGTGTTCCGCACATCGTTGTCCATAGTCTTAGGAACAGCGACCACGTGGACGCCCAAATCGTGCAGCTTGGCTGCATAGCTAAGAGTGTCGTCACCGCCAATCGGGATCAGATAATCCAACTGAAGTGCCTCAAGGTTCTTGAGCACTTGTGGGCTAAGGTCATAGACGGTACTTGTCTTGCTGTCTTTAGTAACCTCGGAGCACTTGAACGACACGCCCTTCAGGAACTCGGGGACCGCCTTCATCTTGGCGGGATTGGTGCGGGTACTGTGCAGAAAGGTGCCGCCGTCGCGGTCCACTGTGCGGGTGTTTTCGCGGTCGAGGGGCAGAACATAATGCGCCCGGCTGGCGGGATCCTCGATATTGAGATGGGTGAGTCCTTCCCAGCCCTTGCGAATCCCGATCACCTCGCAATCGTTCTCGGTGCCCCGATAAGTGACCTCTTTGATGACTGAGTTTAAGCCCGGTACATCCCCGCCGCCCGTAAGAATTCCGATTCGTCTTTTCGCCATGAGATTTATTTTAGCGAGGACCCCGTACGATGCTCATGCGCAACAAGAGCCTTGTGATAAAATTGAGTTTCCCTTCAAAGCTTGGTAGTACAGCTTTGCGTCCGGTAAATCCGTGTTTGCGTGCGGTATCAATCTCGAGGTCTCTAAGTGGCGCTTTCCCGTAAGGAACTGAAAAACGATCGTTTTGCGCTGGAAGTCCAGCATAGTGTCGATTATGTTGGCGACCACCGGCGGCAGATTATCCGTGGGATCAGTATCGGCGCGATCGTAGCGCTTGCTCTCTTCGGCCTCTATCTTTATCGTGAACATAACCATACGCTTCGGCAAGAGGCGCTCACCCAGGCGTTCAAAATTCAGAACGCCCAAGTAGGCCCCCCTGGCAACGAATACATGACTTCTTTTCCGACTGCGGCTGAACGGGAAAAAGCCGGAACAAAAGCCTTCACGGACCTAGCCGTAAAGTATCCCGGGACGGACGAAGGCTCCATCGCCGAGTACTTTCTGGGGACGGCTGCGGCAGACCGCGGCAACATTCAAGAGGCAGAGAAGCGCTTCAAAGTCGTGGCGGATTCGAGTAATGCCGGCTATGCCTCTCTCGCCAAGCTATCGTTAGCGCAAATCTATAATTCCGAAGGCAAGGCGCCCGAGGGTGAAAAACTGATCCGTTCCCTTGTCGATAAGCCCACCGTGTTTGTGTCCAAGGAAGAGGCGACCATCGCTCTGGCCCGATTGATCGGTCCCACTAAGCCGCAAGAAGCTCGCAAGCTTTTAGAGCCGCTGCGTGCCAACGAACGCTCCGCCGTCAGCCGCGCCGCGCTCACCGCTCTGAGCGATATTCAACCCGCTAAGTGAACCGCCTGGGCGCGCTGAGATTTCCGGTTGAGCGCAGCCGGGGCCGCCGCTATCCGGAACTGCCGCATCCGTACCGGAACGAGTTCCAGCGCGACCGCGATCGTATCATTCACGCGCGAGCCTTCCGCCGTCTTGAAAACAAGACGCAAGTCTTCACGAGCGGGATCTCCGATCACTTCCGGAATCGCCTCACTCACACCATCGAAGTTTCTCAGATCGCCCGCACGGTGGCGTCCGTGCTGGAACTGGATGAAGACCTCACCGAATCGTTGGCGCTGGTCCACGATGTGGGCCATCCGCCTTTCGCACATGCCGGGGAGGAAGAACTGGACCGCCAGATGCGCTGCTGGGGGGAGCGCTTCGAACACAATCTGCATGCGCTGCGCATCGTGGAATCGTTCGAGAACCGCTACGCCCGGTTCCCCGGTCTGAATCTCACCTTTGAAGTGCGGGAGGGAATCGTCAAGCACTCACGGGATTTCGTGCAAGGGGAAAATCCCGATCTGGACGAGTACGGGGCCGGGCTGCGTCCACCGCTGGAAGCTCAAATCATTGACTTGGCCGATGAGATCGCCTACAACACCGCGGATCTGGACGATGCCTTTGCTGCGCGGCTGTTCACTATTGACGATATACGGCAAGCCGTGCCGCATTTCGACGAGATGTACGGGCAGATCGAGGGACAATTTCCAGGCGCTCCGGAACGAGTCCAATTCCTGGAAATCCTTCGGGGGATGATCGACTGGCTGGTGTCCGGGCTGGTACAGGGAACCCTTGAGGCGGCGCAGGGCGCGGATATTCGCACCTGGGAGCAGGTACCGGAGCATCCTCGCCGACTGGCGTCGTTTACCGCGATTACCCAAGCGACGAATCGCCAGTTGAAGCAGTTCCTGCATCATTCGGTGTACTTCTCCGAACCGTTGGTGGAAGAGCGCACCAAGGTAACAGCCATGGTGGGCGAGTTGTTCGAGCACCTGATAGCGCATCCAGAAGCGCTGCCGGAAGATTACCGGATGGATTCAGCCGCCCAGCCGCTGCACCGGGCAGTGTGCGACTACATCGCTGGCATGACGGACGGTTTCTTCCGGCGAACGTACGACCAGCACTTCGCTCACTCCGGCGCTTAGGCCCTAATCCGCGTCCACTACCAGGCTGGAGACTTCCGCCGAGCGGACTCCATAAACTCGCAACACCTGACGGCAGATCTCAGCCGCCAGTTTGTCCGGCTTTTCGTCGTCGCCGTGCTCAAGCTCAATCTTGATGTGTAAATGAGTGCGCTGCAATTCCCATCATATCCATCGGGGCCGCTACGGGCCGATGCTACGATGAAAGATGTCAGGTAACCCTCCGCTTCT
>JBBSHP010000769.1:0-3297 GCA_038232555.1 Bryobacterales bacterium | reverse complement strand
CTTCTCCCCCCCCACCCCGCAAGCCGCGAGTGCATCGAGAGTGACTGGAGTTCAGCCGTGTGCTCTTCCATCTCTGCCGCTGCAAATAAGTCCCCAAGCCGCGGCCGAGTTGGACGATGCCGGGAGACTGCAGCTCGGTCTCCGCGACGCCGCGGATATCGTACTCGCGAAAAATATTTGGTTTCAACATGCAAACGTAATTGTAGCTAGGCCAACGGCTTCGCTCTGCTGACGAACCGGCTGCCTCGGACTAGAAAGCGCAGCGGCCAATCGACGCACCGGGTGATGCCGATGCGACTTGTCACCTCGATCTCAAAGGGTTGCTGCGCCTGGAAGCTCCGGACCTGCAATGGACCCTTTAGCAAGCTGGATCCGTTCAGTTTTCGTGTAATTCCCATCGCTAAAGTGAGCTTGCCGGGCCCTGCCGCCAAGTCTTCCCGGCGCCGCGCGGCAGGCCTCCTTACCTGCATTTCCACGGTTCCGGAGAGAGGCTCCAAGGCGCGAATCAGAACGCAGCCGGCTTGCCCTTCCGGTTCAGCGACAAAGTTCAAGCACTCATACATGCCGTAAATGAAGTAGACGTAAGCGTGCCCGGGCGGTCCGAACAGGATCCGCGTGCGATCAGTGATGCCCCGTGCCACGTGCGCCGCCAGATCGTTCGTTCCGAGGTACGCCTCCACTTCGACGATCTTTCCCGCAGTAGGGCCGTGTACCAGCACCTTGCCAAGACAATCGCGAGCTACGTCAAGCGCAGCTCGATTGTAGAAATCAACCGTAAGCAGATCCGTAGCAGCGATCAGATCCGCGATCGGCACTTCACTTTCGCTTGAGCCAAAGATCAAGAAACTTGTCCACCAGATCTGAACCCACTTGCGCGAGAATCTGCACGTGAGCCTGCTGCTGAGTGACCTTCACCGCATCGTACAGCTTGAGCAGATCGGGTTGATTGTCGGGAGTGCTGAGACGACCGATGCCGACAAGCCCGCGGATTGCATCATTGATTCTTTTGGCATCGCGTTCGGTGCGGCAGTCTGCTTCCGCTGCGAGGTCCAGCCCTGTCCGAAGATCGATGCCGATGGTGGCGCTGTCTATTCCCTGCACCAACCGGATCGCGCTCCCCAGATTGCTATCGTCTGGAACGCCGATGTTGAGATCCTGCAGTCCTCCCACCACTGCCGCCCAGATCTGGCGATTGGCTCCGATGGAGTCGATTTTCGCACGTAGGGCGGGAGATAGCCCCGAGGACTTCGAGTCCTGCCGATCGATCACTGCGCGCAGTTCTGAAGTGGAGCCGGCTACTGCCGTCGAGGCGTTGATGAACGTGACAGCCCACCGCTCATCACCAAATAAGTTGCGTCCTTTGTAAGCGGATTTTCGGGCACCGTTTGCGGAGAGTCTCGGCTCCACGTCGCGTGAGTTGAAGGTACCGCGCACTAACAGGACGGCTGCTTTGCCATTTGAGCACGACAACACTTGCGAAAGATCTTTGCGGGGATCTACACCGGTCTGCTTGATGAAATCGTTGAGCTGCGGGAGCGCAAGCTGTCCCAGCCATTTCTGATAGACCCGCGTGTTGCGGAGAGCCTCAAGATTGGCCCCGGTAATAAAGGTGGTGTCGGACGGGACCAGGGGTTCAAGAATCTGGTCGATATGGAGAGAACCCGGTTTCCGAGTCTGGCACCCGCACAGCAACGCCAATATCGTCAACGTGTAAAGGAAGGTCAGGCGCATTAAAAATCCCTGCGGGCGAAAACGACGAGCGCCACGCTGAAGACGACCAGTCCGAACAGAGCCGACGTCCAGATTGGCATGTAGCCCTGGAAGGGCTCGTTGCGGATGGCATCGAGAGTCATTTTGCCCACATCGTAAACTTTCGGCAGCGCGTAATACAAGGTTCGCCAGACGTTTCTGGACCACTCCGACGACATTAGCTTCAGCATCGTGCCGGTCTGGGCGAGGATGGGACTCATAATCATCAAGGCGACCGAGACCATGGTTGCGAGGGCTGCGCTGTCGAACAAAACGCCCATGAGTACGACCACAGTCAGCAGCACTGCGAAGACGAAGACAGTGTTGAGAATCGAAAGCAAAAAACTGCCCGACCAGATGCCGGTCTTGATCCCGAGGATGATCCAGACACCCAGCACAAGGTAGACGATGTTGCAGGAAACGACGAGTACGTTGCCGATATAGCGCCCGATCAACAGGTGCGTGCGCGAGATTGGCTTGGAGAGTAGCAGTTCAATGCGGCCCGGCTCGAGAACACTGGGGACCAGGCCTGCCGAAGCGAAGACCGCCAGGAACATGCCAAAGGTATACAGGAAAGTTGCGATGGCAGCGTAGGTGCCGCGGACCCAGCGATCGAGGTCGCTGACCCGGTTCACAGTCTTGCCGAAGAGAGTGACTGTCGCCATGGCTCCCTGAACGATATCGATGTTGAGCAGAAACATGAAGAAGACGATCATCAAGGTGGAAAGCCCGAACAGGCCCCAGAAGATCTTGCGAGCCAGAGCCTCGCGGAACGTATCCCGGATCAACGCGAGGGTGGCTATCATTGGGCGGCAGACTCTACGGTCTTCACAAAGACTTCTTCGAGTGTGCTGTGGGTGGGCACCAGCGCTTCAATGTCACAGCGTTCAGCGCGCAACAGGTCGAGAGCGCTATTCACTTCTGCACGGCTCTGGAATTGGAAATCGACCATACCGTCGCGGGCGATGGCTGAGCTGGCCCTGGTTCGAAGATCGTCGTGGAGAGCTTCCGGGACTTGGGAGGCGGTCAGCCGGTAACCCTTCCCCGTAGTCAACTCTTTTACAGTTCCACTGAGGGCAATCTTACCCTTGTTGACAATGGCAACTTCGCGGCAGAACAGTTCGACCTCCACGAGCAGATGCGAGTTAATGAAGATGGTGACGCCCTGTTCTTCCAAGGCGCTGAGGATTTCGCGGATGTGGCGCCGGCCGACGGGATCTACGCCATCCGAAGGCTCGTCCAAAATCAGCAGCGTGGGCGCATGAATCAATGCCTGAGCGAGGCCCACGCGCTGCAGCATACCTTTCGAATACTTACCTACACGGACCCCACCCCATCCATCCAGACCGACCTTGTTCAACAGCTCCGGAATCAATTTTTTGCGGCCGCGTCCGTTGACACCCGAGAGAGACGCATATAAGTCGAGCATGCCTTCGCCGGTGAGGTAGGTGGGAAACCGGTGGTTTTCGGGAAGGTAGCCGATGGGCCTGCGAGCCTGGGGCTCCGCCGCATTACGGCCAAAGATCCTGGCGCTGCCGGTGGTGGGAT
>JBBSHP010000768.1:0-3302 GCA_038232555.1 Bryobacterales bacterium | reverse complement strand
GATCGTGGGCCTTCGATTCAAGTTGGTGGGTCGGGTGGGGATTCAAAGCAGCCTCCTGATATCTGAAAGTAGAACCGCTTTCAGAATTATAGGACAATACGGCCATTCCCTTCAATGGATCACTTTGGCGTCGTGCACCCTATTGTAGAAAACTACTTGCCCCGTGCGTCTAATCGAAGGACACTGGTAGTTTGCGCCGAGTTGGCGGAGGTGAAACGAATTGAAACTGAGCGAGGCAACAGTTTGGGAGCCGGCCGAGCGCTGGACGTCGGTGGACGCGAGCGATCTTTACGATGTAGCAAGCTGGGGCAAAGGCTACTTCTCGGTCGGCGGCAAGGGCCATCTCCTCGTCCACCCGACCAAAGAACCGAAGCAATCCATCGATCTGAAAGAGCTGGTTGAGAAGCTGGAGTTGCGCGGTATCTCGCTCCCGATTCTGATTCGGTTTGCAGACATTCTGAAGCACCGTTTAGGGGATCTATACCAGGCTTTCCAGAATTCGATTGCCGAGCATGGCTATGGAGGGAAGTACGTCTGCGTATATCCCATCAAAGTCAATCAGCAGCGACAGGTAGTCGAAGAGGTCTTCAAGTTTGGGCGGCCTTACCATTTCGGACTGGAAGCCGGATCCAAACCGGAGTTGCTGGCTGTGCTCGCGGTCGCGGACAATCAAACTCCCATAATCTGCAACGGATTCAAGGACGACGAGTACATCGAGATGGTGATGCTGGCTCAGAAAATCGGACGCCAGATCATTCCGGTAGTGGAGAAGTATACGGAGCTGGACCTCATTCTCAAGCACTCCAAGCGCGTCGGCGTCCGGCCCGTTATCGGTCTCAGGGTCAAGCTCGCCAGCAAGGGATCGGGACGTTGGAAGTCCTCCGGCGGGTATCGTTCCAAGTTCGGAGTCACCGTCACCGAGGCCTTAAAAGCGCTCGATCAATTGAAGGCCGAAGGCATGGAAGACTGCATGCAGTTGCTACACTTTCACCTTGGCAGCCAAATCACGAACATTCGGCAAATCAAAGGTGCGGTGACTGAGGCGGCGCGCATCTATGTGGAACTGAAACGGGCCGGCGCCGGCCTGACGTACATCGATGTGGGTGGCGGCTTGGGGATCGACTACGACGGCTCGCAGACTGATTTCGAATCCAGCGTCAACTACACTTTGCAAGAGTATGCGAACGACGTGGTCTACCACGTACAGAGCGTGTGCGACGAAGCGGAAGTGCCGCACCCCACTATCATCACCGAGAGCGGCCGCGCCGTAGCGGCTTACCACAGTGTTTTGGTGTTCAACGTGGTGGGCGTGAGTGGCTTTGGAGAGGAAACACCCAGGCCGATTCCCGAAGACGCCGAACAGCCCGTTATCGATCTCCAGGAAACGTTTCGCTCCCTCAGCTCCAAGAACCTGCTCGAGAGCTTTCATGATGCGCAACAGGCCTTGGATTCATCGCTGAACTTGTTCAGCCTGGGTTATCTTCCTCTGGAGCAGCGCAGTCTGGCCGAGATCCTATACTGGGGGATCTGCCGTCGCATTCAAAAACTGGCCAAGGAGCTCGAGTTCTTTCCAGAGGAACTGGAGCCGCTCGACAGCCTGCTTTCGGATACTTATTTTTGCAATTTTTCCTTATTCCAGAGCATGCCCGATAGCTGGGCAGTGAAGCAGCTATTTCCAATCATGCCCATTCACCGTCTGAATGAGATGCCCACACGCAACGGAGTGTTGGGCGATATCTCTTGCGATTCGGACGGCAAGATCGATCAGTTCATCGACCGCCGGGACGTCAAGAGAACGCTGCCTCTGCATGGCTACAACAATGGCGACGAATACATACTGGGCGCTTTTCTGGTGGGTGCCTATCAAGAAATATTGGGCGATCTGCACAACCTGTTTGGCGACACCAACGCGGTCCACGTCAGCTTGAGTGAAACTGGCGAGGTGATCTTGAACACCGTGGTGCAAGGGGACACAGTGCGCGATGTCCTGGATTATGTGCAGTTCCAGGCCAAAACATTGCTCGAGCAGTTTCGTCATGATGTGGAAACCGCGCTGCGGGAAGGCAAAATCGGCTATGAAGAATCGGGCCGCCTGCTGCGCTTCTATGAAGACGGCTTGAACGGGTACACTTACCTGGAGCAATAGCTCCTCATCGTGATCGGCATCACCGGCTACTCCGTATACACCCCGCGGTATCGCATGCAGCGCGATATGATCGCGTCTGCCTGGGGCGCTCGTTCGAAACAGGGGGCCAAGGCTGTCTGTAGTTTCGACGAGGATTCACTGACGATGGCCGAAGCCGCTACGTGGCGTCTCATTGCGAGTGCAAGCAAGCCGGACCGCTTGTACTTCGCGTCCACTTCATCGCCCTACTGGCAGCGTTCGGCGGCCAGTCAGATCGCGGCCGCCTGCGATTTGGAAAGTTCCGTGGCGACCATAGATTTTGGCGGATCGCTTCGAAGCGGCGCGTCCGCCCTGCTGGCTGCCTTTGATGCTCTTAAGGCCGGGAACAGCCGCTCGTCTATGGTGGTCGCATCCGACAAACGTGACGGAGCGCCTGAGTCCCCCGAAGAACTAAACCTAAGTGACGCCGCCTGCGCGATACAGTTAGGCACCGCCGACGTCATTGCCGAAATCATCGCCACTCATTCCAGGTCCGACGATTTCATGGATGAGTGGCGGCGCGATCGGGACTGGTTTGTCCAAGGCCAACCTTCCAAATATTCGCTGGCTCGCGGCTATGAGGAGAACGTTTCGGCTGCTCGCAAAGCTGTGCTGGAGCGGGCAGGCATAGCGGGTTCCGACGTGGCGACCGCGAAAGTTCCGGCGGGTCTGGGAGACGCTGGAAGCGCCACTCCGCTCATTGCGCTGGCTCATGCTCTGGCGAATGCAAAACCCGGCGACCTGATTCTGTGTGTTGGGTACGGCGATGGCGCGGACGCTTTTCTATTGAGAGTAATCCGGCCCGGCCCGCCAGCGCAGATCGCTGAGCCTGGCCTGGAATATCCCAGCTATGCTCTTTACCGGAAATCCCGCGAGTATCTGCGCGAGACCGCTGGTGGAGTTGAAATTTCCAACGTGCTTTGGAAGCGGGAGGAACGCCAGAACATCCGGCTGCACGGAAGTAAGTGCGAGATCTGCGGAACGGTGCAGTTTCCGATGGCTCGCGTATGCGTGGCGTGCCGCAGCTCGGAGAAAATTACTGAGCGGGCGCTGGGCCGCACCGGCCGCGTCTTCACGTTCACCAAGGATTATCTCTACGATGCGCCTATGCAGCCCACCGTGATGACGGTGGTGGATC
>JBBSHP010000767.1:0-3310 GCA_038232555.1 Bryobacterales bacterium | reverse complement strand
GTTGAAGAAGGCGGCGTATTTCTGAGGCTCCATGAACATGTCCATGCCGGCCATAACGGAAGTCATGACCTGGGTGTTGAAATCACCGGGAATTTCGTCGATGGCGTTGTAATCCGAAATCAGGAATCCCTGAAAGCCAAGTTGATCTTTCAGGATGTCGGTGAGCAGATGACGGCTGGCGGAACAACGCACTCCGTTCCAACTGCTGTAGCTGGGCATGATGGAGCCAACCCCGGCCCGGATCGACGCGGTGTAGGCGGGCAAGAAGAGCGCGCTAAAAGTGGCTTCATCGGCGATTACGTCGCCATGGTCCAGCAGTTTCTTGAGACCGGTGCCATATGCGGTACCGCCATCGCCGGCGAAATGCTTGGCGCACGCGAGCACACTCTCGGGGTCAGCGAGTGTCGCGCCCTGCAAACCACGAGTAGCGGCTTCGCCGAGAGGCGTCACTATGTCGGCAGTCTCTCCAAAACCCTCATAGGTACGGCCCCAACGAATATCCCTCGGGACGGTTACGCAGGGGGCGAAAGCCCACTGAATTCCCGTTGCGCGCGTTTCGTGAGCAACGATTTTCGCGATTTGTTCAACCAACGCCGCGTTGCGAGTGCAGCCGAGGCCGATGTTATGAGGGAAGATGGTGGCGCCCTCGACGTTGTTATTACCGTGAACGGAGTCGATGCCGTAGAGCAGCGGGATCCGCAGACGGGACCTCATGGCCACAGCCTGAAAGCTGTCGTAAAGGTCGGTCCAGGCTTTCAGGCTGTTTCCAGCTTTCGGATCGGAATCGCCGCCGCTCAGGAGCGAGCCGAGATGGTACTTCTCGATGTCCTCCCTACTCTTCAAGAACTGCTGGTCAGCCTGGATCATTTGGCCGATCTTTTCGTCCAGAGACATTTTCCTGATAATTAGAAGAGCCTGCTGGTCATACTTCGAAAAGTGCTGACGAGCGGCGTCTTGGGCGTGAGCGGTAGTAGGGAGGAGCATGGAGAGATTGCACAGGGCACAGGCCCGGACCAGCTTCAGCAAAAGTGGAGGCATGCCTAAGAGCAGTTTATTATGATTCAGGTTTGCGAGCGCAGTGGTCGGGCCTTAGACACCGCGGTGGATGCAGACCACTTCTGACGCCGGCCGCGCGATCAGTTCGAGAATGCATCACGCGTTGCGAGCGCAATCCGCCCGGCGCAACCCATGATGATCCGGTCGCCTAGAGCGTGACCGTCAGTTGGCGGCAGGGCGCTCGATGCGCTCCACGGTGTATACCGGCAAGATATCCTCTTGCCGCTTCAGTTCGAGACCGAGTTTGCCCAGGACCGTGAATATTGAGGGGAGGCCGGCGAAGGGGTTCACGGCCGGGGTGGCGTTCGGTGGCGGAGGGGGCAGCCGCATGGGGGCCCAGCCCTCCGTGTTTACGGTGAACAGCCCGGTGAGCGCCGTGCGGTTCAGGACTGGCAAATCCGTCCAGTTCACAATGTAATGGACAAGGTCGTCCATATCTATGGCTTTTGCATTCAGGGGATGGCCCAAGCCGCCAACAAAGTTATGGCAAGCTTCCGGGCCGGTATCGAAGCTGCACCCTTTCTCGGCGATAGCCGACTTCTGGAGCTTCGGACCTCCGCTGGCTATGGTGAGCGCATAAACTGACATCGTTTTATTCTCAACCCGCATCACGACTCTGAAACGATCGGCGAGCAATCCGCGGATCATTTGCCGAATTCGGCTTCGCACTGCGCTGTCCTGAAGACTGGGAGCGATGGCGTTGGCGGGCGCTTTCGCTTCGAGATCGTACCTCTCACGAAGGGTCCAGTCGGGAAGAGAGGAAAGACGCGGCGAAGGGTTGACCGGCACGTCGTAGGCGTAACTCAAAAGCCTAATCACAGGGACCGCACTAGCAATCAAATCACCGTTGGGCAGTACTTGCATGCGCTCGTTGCGCGGGTTGGCTGAGCGAGCAGGCTTTATGGTGATCGTTGCAAATGCTGGCGACTGCGCGACGGCAGGCCAAGCCAAGAGCAAGTACGCGATCGCTCGGGAGAACGCAGACACCATCCACCCTCCATAGCACGATTTGACACCGGTGACGCGGGGTTTGTTCCCGGCATGCCGCTTTCTACCGGGTACGGTCCGGCACCGTACCGAGCGAATTGGCGGCCACGCTGGATTGCACAAACGTTCGTTTCTGCACGGTTCACGGATCTGAAGCTACTCCGAAATCATCCCGATCGTTCCTAACCACGTCTCCACCAGACGAGGCCATGCTGTCACGGGAAGTTTTGTGCGCCGCAGTCCGAACGCATGCCCGCCTTGCGCATATAAATGCATCTCCACGGGCACACCAGCCTTCTTGAGCCCCGCATAGTAAGACAAAGCTTGCTCAACACCGTCTACTTCGTCGTCCTCATTCTGCAACAGGAATGTAGGCGGAGTCTGTCGGGTGATATGCGTACGAATATCAGGATTCAAAACAAAACTACTCCCGTCTACCACCAGATGCCCTGGATAAATCGGTACAGCAAAGTCCGGACGGCAGCTCTCTTTGTCGGCGGCATCGACAGCCGGATATAGACGCTTTTCAAAATGCACGCTCATCGCTGCCGCCAGATGCCCCCCCGCTGAAAACCCAAGTACCCCAATTTTGTGGGGATCGATATGCCACTCAACGGCATGAAAGCGCACTAAGCCCACCGTTCTCTGCGCATCTTCCAACGCCTCCGGCGACTGCGGATACGCGCCGGATTTCGGAAGCTGCGACGAACCAGGAACACGGTACTTCAAGAGTACGCAGGTGATTCCCTTAGAAGTCAGCCAGTCGCAAACTTCGGTCCCTTCCAAATCCATAGCTAAGATCTGGTAGCCTCCGCCGGGGAACACGACAACTGCAGCACCCGTGTTCTTTACCTTCGGCGAATAAACCGTCATTGTAGGCTTGGAAACCCGTTCTGCCGCGATCCATGGTTTTCCTGCAACCAGCGCGTCTTTCCTCACAACTGCTTCTGAATACTCGGGCCCTTTGTAATGTCGCTCATCTGGCACCGGTCCCGGCCATATCGGTGTTTGAGCGTGACCCGGGGATGGCTGCCACGGCTCCAGATGCTGCTGCGCGCTCAGGTGACTACACGCAAAAACCGCAACGGCAGCAAAGATCAAAGGCTTCATCCACAACTCCCACGACGGCCCATCCTCCTTTTGTTGGCAATAATTTTGTTCGTCTGGTTTCGCACGGACGGACATGGTTATCCGGACATCGCGCACTGCGCAGTATTGCTCAATCAAGGTCGGTTCTTGTTCAATCAAATCCCAGCACTCTGCCATT
>JBBSHP010000766.1:0-3318 GCA_038232555.1 Bryobacterales bacterium | reverse complement strand
GAACACGTTCGTCCCGTATATCGACGATACGGGCGCGGACGAGAAGTTCTTTTACAGGGATGGATTTGAGCTGAAGGTGCTGCCGCGCGGACGTCCCTGGTTTCAGCTGCTCGAACACCGGGCGGCTGAACTGAGCGAGCTGGCGGGGCAATCCCCGGAAAGTGTGGGGCGATCTTCGAATGAAGGAGCCGACCAAAATCGAATAACGGCGGAATCGAGCACATTGCGAGACCCTACACGCTTGCCCAAAGCATTGATCTCGTACTCCTGGGACAAGAGTGAACCACATAAAGAATGGGTGCGTGCTCTCGCTTCCCGACTTCGTACCAATGGCGTGGACGTGACCTTGGATTATTGGCATCTCCAGCCGGGAGACCAGTTGACGAAGTTCATGGAGACCGCCGTTCGTGAGAACGACTTTGTTCTGATCGTCTGCACTCCCGGCTACTGCGCCCGCTCGGACCAGCGTCAAGGTGGGGTCGGTTACGAGGGCGACATCATGACGGCGGAAGTCTACGCTAAGGCAAATCATCGCAAATTCATACCGCTCCTCCGGGTTGGGGAATGGAGCGAAGCGGCCCCCTCCTGGTTGGTTGGGAAAAACTATCTGGATTTCCGGGGCGATCCATATCAGTCTGACAGCTACAACCGGCTGCTGAAAACACTGCACGGTGCCGTTGAAGCCCCGCCCCCTGTCGGGCCGCGGCCGGATTTTTTGAGCATGACCTCCTCTGACGCCGTTTCCCTCACGCCGGACCGTGGCGGCTCAGACCTCTCTTTTGAGGATCATTACCGGATGGCTCGCGAAGCTCTTGAAAAGCTCGGGAGCAAGTACTATCGCCGCGTCGATCTGATTTCGGTAACACCGCTTGACATTTCTGTTGCGCGCCTCTGGGACGCCGCAAAGAAAGCCCAAGCGGAGACGGCCGGGGCGCAATCGAATCGTCCGTGGCCGCTGGCTTTTCATTTCTACGGGCATGCCAAGCGGCGTATTCATCCTTGGGGCTTCACCGCCGAATTTTCCCAGCCCGCGAAAGGATTAGGGCCGAATTATGAGTTCGTCGCCGCGCTGGAAACCGGTTCCTTACGCGTGGTCGAAACCGAAGGGCTCCTGATGGCCGCCAGTGATGTTTTCTACTACGATCAGGCCATCGGCACGGCCCTGGACGTTCTCGATTTTGCGGGACGACTCTTCCGCAACATTGGGCTCGGAGAAGCCAACGAGATCTCCATTCGTTTGGAGTGGGGCGGTCTCAAAGGCCGCCATATTGGGGCGGAACAGATGCGCCTCTTGCCAAGTTACGAGCAGCGGATTTCTCAAACCGATGTTATCGTTTCCGAAATCCGCTTCCCCCTCGCGGATGCGGAAAAGGACGTGCCAGCGAAGATCGAAAGGCTGCTGACGCGGGTCTTCAATCAATTCGGGATGTTCCACCCCAAATCGGACATCTATCAGAAGATCATTGATCAATGGAAATCCAGCCAATGAGCCCTCGATCAATAGATCAAACCGGCCCCGCTTGCGCGGAAACACTTTCCGTTGCGGCAGTTTCCAACAAAACCATGCTGCGGCAACAGCGGCCCTCTAAAATGACGTCGAGAGTCCGTGTATTCGTAAGCTCGACTGTCGAAGGCTTCGCTGCTCACCGTGAAGCCGCTCGGAAGGCGATCGAACAAGCCGGCTGGCGCATGTATATTTCCGCACCGGCAGGTATCATCAGTTCATTGCGGACATGGAAGCCCGGTGGGCGGCTTTTCCAAACAAAAGCGAGTTGAAAAAAGAGCAGGCCGCGACGGCGGATTCCGCAGCTTGCCGGACCAGACCGTTGATAAACCCCGGCCTTCGAGGTTAAGCCACGACCCCGGTGAGATCTTCATTAGCGTACAAATTTCCCTGAATGGTCCCGGCTGGCCTGTTACGGCGACCGTTCGAAATCTGTGTCCTGACGGAAGTTATCGCAAGATCTCCGGTCCGACGACTTATGCATCCCTGGCAGTGACCGCTACAGTGACTATCGAGGACAGCTTGTGAGCGAGTAGGAATATCGGAGGGCCTTGGCCTCCTACGGCGAGCGAGCCGGACTCCCTGTCGAAGCCGATGCGTTCGTGGCGAGCCTGAAGGATCGCCTCCTGAAGTCTGCGGAGAAGGCTGATGACGGCCGGCACCGCAGCTGCGATTCTGACGGCGAGTGGGAACGAACGCATGCTCGCCAACACGCGTCATCTGCAGACGCCTGCCGACAACTCGCTCATTTTGGCTCCCAGGTCGCCGGGCAATAACGTTTCCGTTGCTCGCGACACCGTACGTTTACTTGACGCCTTTTCGTAAGTATGGATTTCCGGAGGGCGGCACAGAGTTCACCGGCGGCTCCACGGGTGTGGATGCGTGTGGCAGCGCATTCACGTGCAACAGGTAATATTTTAGTCCGGGGTCATATAGTAGCGAATAGGAATAGGCGACATTCACCACGCTGGCCAAATAATGTTGCGAGATCTGATCGAAAATTCGGCCCAGGACGGCCTCCGCAGGTTCATCGCTCGCGCCCACAGTTGTCTGAGCGTTCTCGAACGCGACAAACGGCACGCGGCCAATGCCAACCTTGATTCCTTGCGCTTGGGTTAACGCGTTCGCAAAGGCGATCAAGGCCTCACTGGCGCTCCTCGTTTGTGTAGGCATGCTGATGTGTGTGTCCATTACCGGAGCGAAATTCTTCCATGTCCCGTTTGCCGAAAGAAGAGCAATCGGCCTGACCGTCAAAGTATTACCAGTCTGCGTAATCGAAAACCGCCCGGGATAGGCCTTTGTTTCGTGCTGAGCTTTGGCCTGCATGAGCAGCGACAAAAGGTCTCCGATTGCGGGCTTCTGAGAGACCGTCGTGAGATTCAGCACCATTGGTCCACCCTTTGGGACGAAAATCCTGATGTTCGGGTGGGCCGCTTTCTGCGCCCGATTCTGCACTTGATCGGTCACGTCCTGAATGTCGCCGCTGTATTCAAACCGTGGATCCTCATAGTTGACCGGAATACCTAATGTTCTCTGAAGAGTATCAACAACCGCTTTCATGGGGCGGGCGTCACTGATTTGAAGGCTATGGGGCAGGGGCTCCTGCCCCATGATTAGACCGCACGTTGGTGCCAGCAAGAAGACCGACCATTGTTTAGAATTCATAAACTCTGTGCTTCGGCACTTGGCAAGAGTGACCCAGTAGTGCTCGGTTGAAGTAACCCAGGTGAAGAACGGAACTGGGAATGTGAGTAGATGCAGAAGCCATCATCATCCGCGCCGAGGGCGTGCGTTGGAGGAGGTGGATGGTCAAG
>JBBSHP010000765.1:0-3322 GCA_038232555.1 Bryobacterales bacterium | reverse complement strand
TCTGAGCGCCGCGTTCCGCTATTTCCTTGGAAGCAAGATCCTAGGAACAACAGGCCGCTTGGCTGATGCTACTGGGTAACTGCCGTTTTTAGGATAAAAAGGCGCGTAACCCGCTGTTCCTTTGTACTCCCGGGCTTGCCTCGCCATAATCCCGCAGAATTGACTTGCTGTTCCCTTACCCCAGCAGACGCTGCGGACAAAGGAGAAGAGATGAGCACATTTACAATCGACAACAAGAACAACGTCACCGTGTACGCCAAGGCAGGGAAGTCGCGCATTCACCACTCCAAGGTTGGCGAAGACATTCTAGGGCGATCGCTCGCCGACAAGGCGTTCGATCGGGCCCACTCTCCCCGGCGTGGTGGTCGGACCGCCGGCGACCGGCAGGGTCCGTCGCAATTCTCCTGCTCGCCCCCCTCGGAGTGTTTATGCGGAAGCGGCGGTCACAGCACCGTCAACTTTATTTTTGTCGACTAAACCCCGTCCCCTCATCAGCTTTGCTCCTTCCCCACTCCTCCACTTATAGGTCCCCCGGCGCCCCCGGAACTAAACTGAGATCACCGGAGATAAGAAGCACTTCAAAACAAGGGCGCGCCGTCGTGGATTGGAGCGGGCGGCGCATGGTGGACCGGAAAGAAAAAATGACAAAATACCCGTCTCGCTGGCCTAGCGCCTTTTCTCGTGTAGCGATGAAGACATAAGATAAGAGGCCCATGGCAGCCATACCGAACGTAAGGACTAAGAAGAGCCGAACGATTCGGAAGGCCTGATGCTCTTGGAGTTGCGGACAAAGTTTTTTCTAATAACGTCTTTGAAGAGCAGCAGAAACACTCCAAGAGAAATACCTCCGATACCCGCGATCTTCCCCAATTTCTCAACAATATCTAGAGAATAGACAATATCCAAAGAATAGACACCTCGCCGACGTTAGGAAGTTTATCATACTCAACAGTCCAGGCTTTGCAGCGTTGCAGCCGCTTGTTTAGTTGTTCATGCCAGCCTCGAATGCACTACCTGCGCCGAGCAATCTGGCATCCTCATCGGCTAACCTTGCCAGACCCTGCATTCCATTGGCTCACCTGCTTGGACTCGCGATAGGTTACGCACAACTCGCTCACCGGCAATGGAGTGCAAGAGCAGCGCTTCATTGCTCGCGACTATACGAGCGCTTATACCCGCCGTCTCTCACCCTCAGCGGAAACCACAGCTTCAGGCGCGCGCTATCGGTCTCCGGTAACGCGTACTGCCGCTACATCCGCAGATCCACTCAGAATGGCGATGTCAACGAGGATTCGCTGGATCAATCCGTTTACCAACCCTGCGCCGCCGACATCAAAGCGACCAAGCCGAGTCGATGTCGGGAATGCATACGCAGTGTGTTGTGGCGCGCACCGCGGTTCCGCCGCTGTTAACCAGAAGTGCACGACGTACCAGAGAGCCTGAAAGTCCGGCAATTGCCGCGTTAGGCAACCGCAGCGATGGTCATGGGAATTGCCCCTGTCGAGTCGGGTGGCGGCAGGGCCCGGCCGCTTGATTGGGGGCGGGCGAGCAACGAACCGTGAATGCCTTTCTCTCCGGGCAAACCGGCAACTGACTCAATAAAGCCCGAGAGCCTTCTGTGGCGTTTTGCTGGCTCGGGTCGCGTATTCCCACGGCGGCGTCCGGATTCGCGGAGCCGGCCAGCTCCGAATGCGGTTTAAGGAAGTAGCCCGGCCGGGTCATAAACTTTGGTTTTTGCATCGAAAGCCCGCAAGAATGGCATGCTGGTTGGCAGTGCACCGGCGCCCCCATCCGGTTTCCGGTCGGCACTCTTCGTTCATGTTCGTTGCAGTTGTTACATGCACGCATGTCCGTGCAGACATTAACTGAACATGGGTTGAACCGCGAGTGCCGGACGTTCGCGCCAAGCAGGCAAGCGCCGGCACGGATGAAGAAAGCGGCTCCGGGCTACCGTGTACGGGCCAGTGCGGCTAACTACTAAGGTGGCCGAAATACTACCGCTACGCGTTCAGAAAACGCGCCAAGGCGCAGCCGTGGCACTTGCGGGCGGCCTCAAGGGCGGGACCCGGCATGGCGCGTCAGCATCAGCGCTTACGTCGCGTCGAGCCGTTCGGTTAATGAGACTGTCGGCCGACGATGCGTTGAAGCCCAGATCGCGTCAGCCGAGCGGACGCGCGCCGCGCACTTCGGCCAGACGGATACGCCTTTCGGTATGAAGTACCGGGTCTACGTCCTCTCCACAAAGACGGACCTGGGATAGGCGAGCTGACAAAGCAAGCGGATAGACCGCAGGAATCGCCAGGGATCACCGTAACCCTCCGGGAGTAACGATTGGAGGCGCGCCGTCTCGCCGTGGGCCATAGGATGCAAAGATTCGGGCGGGCCAAGCCCATGGCCGCCTAATCCAAGCGGCGGAATACAAAGGCGATAATCATTTCGCCGATAGCAGATAAATATGCCTGGCATCTGTCGGTCGGGAACTCAGTACATATCGACCTCTGCACGACACGAGCATTGTTGCCCATTCCGATTCCTCGGTGGCTGAAAACGGCTTGGGCGTCCGACTCATGAGCAAAGGTCTCCAACGCCAGTACATGATTGTGCAACGGCAAGCCCTCATTCACCAGCTCAGTCCAATCCTCGCCGACGAGTGCTCAGTCGATCCGAGGATACTCGGTCGGGTGACATGAGCGCAAATCGATGAAGGTTGGACACGACGCGCCAGATTGGGTTCATTGTTTTTTAACACGATTTACGTGAGTCAAGTGCATACCTAGACCCGTGCGTTTGACCTACCTTGGGCGATCGAGCAATGAAGTGACAGTAGGCGTGCAGTGATTTTTGGAGGCCAGAGATGAGAACCAGTCTTGTTCTTTCGCTCTTTTTATTCGGCATAGGCGGCCACGGCCCACTGGCGATGGCGCAATCCGCAGGTACGTTCACGGCTACTGGCAACATGACCACGCCGCGAAGCCAGCATACGGCCACCCTGCTCCCTGACGGCAGGGTTCTCATCGCCGGGGGTGCCGTTGTCGTTGGATTTACAAAATTCCCCTTAACAGCGCCGAGCTTTATGATCCTTCCACCGGGACCTTCACGGCTACTGGCAACATGACCACGCCTCGAAGACAGCCTATGGCCACTCTGCTCCCTGACGACAGGGTCCTGATCATCGGGGGTGTTACCATCGGTGCCCCTCGCGCCGAGCTTTATGATCCTTCCACCGGAACCTTCACTCCGACAGGCAGCATGGCCGCTGCTCACGGCCTGGCACTCCCACGCTGCTAGTACAACGTTTCATTAAATAGTATCCATCATATCT
>JBBSHP010000764.1:0-3322 GCA_038232555.1 Bryobacterales bacterium | reverse complement strand
GGCCTTGTATCTCGGCAAAACCTCCCTTGCGTCAACCTACGGAGCGGCGGGGTCTTTCATCATTATTCTGGTCTGGGTTTACTACTCCGCGCAGATCTTTTATATTGGCGCGGAGTTCACCCGAGTCTACAGCAGCCGCTTCGGATCCCGTTTCACTACCCAGCTGCTAGTGACACCGGAAAGACTGGAGCCTGATAAGTTGATCGTCGATACGGCGGCGGGCTCAAGATTTGAGTCAGACCGGGTGTAAGTGGCGAATCACAGCGTCGGTAAATTCTCCCGTGGTGGCTTGGCCTCCGACGTCTGGCGTCAAGTGATCAGCCTGGGCGTAGACTTCCCCAATAGCCCGGCGCAAGTTTTCGGAAGCCTCGCGTTCCCCGAGATGAGTGAGCATCATCACGGCTGAAAGAATCAGAGCGGTGGGATTCGCTATGCCCTGGCCGGCAATGTCCGGGGCGCTCCCGTGGACTGCTTCGAACACCGCGTGATGTTCGCCCATGTTCGCCCCGGGCACGACGCCAAGGCCGCCGACCAAGCCGGCGGCCAAGTCTGAGACGATGTCGCCGTAAAGGTTGGGCAGCAGCAGAAGATCGAAGGTCTCCGGCCGCATGACGAGCTGCATCGCCGCATTGTCGACGATCAGTTCTTTATACTGAATATCCGGGTATTTTGCGGCCGTTTCACGGCAGCATCGCAGAAATAGCCCGTCGGCCAACTTCATAATGTTGGCTTTATGCACGGCAGCCACTTTCTTGCGCCCTAAGCGCCGGGCGTATTGAAATGCATATTCCGCAATGCGTATCGATGCGGTCCTGGTAATTACTTTTAAGCTGGTGACGACGTCCTTCACTACTTCGTGCTCCAGCCCGGAATATACATCTTCCGTGTTTTCGCGGAAGATCACCATGTCGATCTTCACGTCATCAAAACGCGTTTTCAGACCTGGCAGGCTGTTCACTGGACGGACGTTGGCAAACAGATCCAGTCGCTTGCGCAGGGCAACGTTCACGCTGGGGAACCCACCGGCAATCGGAGTAGTCACCGGCCCTTTCAGCCCTATGCGGGTCTGTTCGAGAGAATCCAGCAGGTTTTGGGGAAGCACCTGTCCGGCCCGAGCGATGATCTCCGGGTTGAGGTCCACGCGCCGCCATTCGATTGCAACTCCGGTCGCATTCACAACACGCACCGTTGCATCCGCGACCTCGGGACCGATTCCGTCTCCAGGTATGAGAGTTATTGGGTACGACGCGGCTGAATGAGACACAGCTACCATTGTAGGGAATGGCCGTAATCAAACGAGCTTTGATCAGCGTCACGGATAAGTCGGGCATTGTCGATTTCGCATGGGGGCTCGCGCAGCTAAACATAGAAATTATCTCCACCGGAGGAACCAGTCGCGCGCTGCGCGAGGCTGGGCTCCCAGTCCGGGAGGTGTCCGAAGTAACGAATTTTCCGGAGATGCTGGATGGCAGGCTCAAGACAATCAATCCGCGCATCGCCGGCGGTATACTCGCAATTCGCGGCAATGCCGGACACATGCGCTCCATCGCGGAGCACTCGATTCCACCCATCGACATGGTGGTTGTAAACTTGTACGCCTTTGAAAAGGTTGCTGCGCAGAAAGACGCGCCGCTCGCAGAACTGATCGAGAACATCGACATTGGTGGACCCACACTGATCCGCGCCGCAGCCAAGAACTACCAGGATGTAGCAGTGGTAGTGGCTCCGGACGACTATGCTGCGATTCTCGAAGAACTGCATGAACGCGCTGGTGAGCTGTGCGAACCCACCCTGTGGAGATTAGCGCGCAGAGCTTTCGCAACTACGGCCAATTACGACCGGGCGATCAGCAATACCCTGGCCGGGTTGAGCGGCAGCGCACATTCGGCATTGCCGCCGGTGCTGGATGTTCGCGCTCCCCGCTCAATGGATTTACGGTACGGGGAAAACCCTCATCAGGCGGCCGCCCTCTATTCAACCAGAACCGGTGGCATTGCCGGCGCGGAGCAACTGCAGGGCAAGGAGCTTTCCTACAACAACCTGGTGGACCTGGATGCGGCCTGGCAGTTGATCGCGGAGTTCGACGACGCGGCTTCGGCGATCATCAAACATACGAATCCGTGTGGCTGCGCGGAAGCTGCCAGTCTCAGCGAGAGTTACCGCAAGGCGTTCGAAGCCGATCCGGTATCGGCATTCGGCGGAGTGCTCGCCTTCAACCGGCCGCTGGATGGGGAGACGGCGCGCGAGATCGCGAAAACGTTTATCGAAGCGGTGGCAGCGCCAGACTACTCGGACGAGGCTCGGGAAGCGCTCGCAGGCAAGAAAAATCTGCGCCTTCTCAAGGTGGCTCCCACTCCGTCCGGCGAGCTGGTTGTAAAGTCGATCTCGGGCGGGTACCTGGCGCAGACGGCGGACGTGCATCGATTGGATCGGTCCCAATTGCAGGTCAAGACCAAACGTGAACCGACGGATGAGGAATGGCGGGCGCTCGAGTTCGGCTGGAAGGTATGCAAGCACGTGAAGTCCAACGCCATCGTGTACGCTCGGGCAGGCCAGGTGGTCAGTGCGGGGGCGGGCCAGATGAGCCGAGTGGATTCCGTGAAAGTGGGCGCTATGAAAGCCGTGCTGCCGCTACGCGGTACGGTACTCGCCTCGGATGCTTTCTTTCCCTTTCCGGATGGAATCGAGGGAGCCGCCCGGCATGGCATTACCGCGGTAATTCAGCCGGGTGGATCGGTGCGCGATCCAGACGCGATTGACGCCGCAGACCGGCTTGGCCTGGCGATGGTATTCACGGGAGTCCGGCATTTCCGGCATTAATGAGTACTGCACCCGCTCCGATGAGCTTCCGCGAAGTGCTGCGGATAGAGTCCGTAAGGCGATTGTGGATAGCCCAGATTGTGAGCATTTTCGGAGACTTTCTCGCTATCTTCGCGGTATTCAGCGTAGTTACTTTCAAGCTGCACGGCACCGCGACTCAAGTTAGCCTGATTTTGGTTTATTACCTGCTTCCCTTGGGACTCATCGGACCCCTGGCAGGCGTTTTTGTGGACCGCTGGGACGTTAAGCGAACGATGATCACCAGTGACGTGATCCGAGCCGCACTCGCTCTCCTGCTGGTTTTTGTGACCAATCTCAATCAGATCTATGGCATCTTTCTGGCGCTAAGCGCAGTTTCCAGCTTCTTCACACCCGCGCAAGCCATTGCGATCCGTTCCCTGGTGCCGCAAGCCGGATTGATGAGCGCCAATGCGCTGATGTTCCAGGCAGTGCAGGTGATGCAAATCGTTAGCCCGTTTATTGCGGGCGCGCTGGTGGCATT
>JBBSHP010000763.1:0-3326 GCA_038232555.1 Bryobacterales bacterium | reverse complement strand
TCATTGTATCAGGGATCACGGCCCCGGCTTGAGCAGAACCGATTGCATGTCGCGGCCAAGTGAGAAGTTCCTAATCTCTGCCAAGTTCCTCATGATCGTTCCGCGCACAACGGATCATGAAATTTCGGTCTCGGCAGGGGTAAGCTCCAAGTGAGCCCGCTGCGTAACAGAGGTTGATTCTTTGGCGCGGTCTGAGCCCGCAGCCAAGTTTAACCGGGACGCCGAATGGCACAACGGATTGTCGCCTCCTTTGGGAGAGCACGCGAGGGAGACTCACATACTCAAGGCGTCCGCCGCAGCAGGCCCACAAAGGAGATGAGATGAATGTCTTATCGTCCGACGATCGGCGGTAAGCTCCGGGAGAGGGCTTCCGGAGTAGACAGGTCACAGGCTGGATGCTGTTTGTGGGGCTTTGACCCCGAAAAGGAGATTGGTCAGACCTGTGGATTGAACGTCATCATGAGGCGCGCAGCGACCTCGAATAGGAGTGTGGTGACCGCCGTAAAGTTAGTCTGCTCGACCTGGAAGACAAACAACCAGGAGAGAGAAATGGAAAAGCGATATATCGGAATCGATTTGCACCGCAACCGGTTCACGTGCTGCATCCAGCTGGAGACCGAGCGGACGTATGTGACGGAGTGGGAGTTGGAGGATTTGGGAAAGTTCGTCAAGAAACTGCGGCCTACCGACGAGGTGGCCGTGGAGATCACGGGCAATACGAGATTGTTTCACGACGCGGTCGCTCCGCAGGTGGCGCGCGTGGTGGTGGTGAACACGAATCAGTTCCGTGTGATCCGGCAATCGGTGAAGAAGACGGACCCCAACGACGCGCGGACGCTGGCGTTGTACTTGTCGAAGAATATGCTGCCGGAGGTGCGCATGAAGGATAAAGAACACGGGCAGTTGGCGAGTTTGACGCAGACCCGCGACACGCTGGTGAAGCTGCGCACGGCGCTGAAAAACAAGATCAACAATATCCTGAGTGCCCGCGGGCTGAATCTGCCCAAGGAAGCGTTGTCGAGTGAAAAACAACTGGCCGAAGTGCTGGGACTGCCCTTCGACGAAATCGTGCGCATCGAGCTGCGCGTGATCGTCGAGCAAATTCGGAGCCTGAACAAGAGCATCTCTGAGTTGGAGAAAACCATCGGCGAGGAAGGCTCGAAGCTGGAGGGCCACAAGAGCCTGTCGAGTATCAAGGGAATCGGCAAGATCACCAGCGCGATTCTGCTGAGTGTGATTGGAGACGTGAACGACTTTGCCGACGAGGGCCACCTGGCGAGTTACTTCGGCATCGTGCCGCGCGTGTCCAACTCGAACGAAACCGAGCACAGCGGACGCATTCACAAGCGCGGGACGAAACTGGGGCGCACGGCACTGGTGCAGTCGGCACTGGTCGCGGCCAACTACAGCCCCTACCTGAAGCGGTTTTACGAACAAGTCAAAGCACGGCGGGGGGCCGGTAAGGCAATCATTGCGCTCGCGCGGAAATTCTTGGGCATCATTTATCGGACGTTGAAGAACCAGTGGGTGTTCGAGGACTTCCCGAACTTCGTGTTGGTGGAGAAGTCATGAGAATGCTCGGGAACCCACCACCGGGAATCCAGGCATCTGGTTCCCGCTGCGCCGTCCGTCGTCCTGGTCGGGGTAGCAGACCGGGGCTCGGAGGCAAGGGTTCGCTCCGCCGCGCCAAACGCGGGCGCGCCCTTGCCGCCTGCGCGCCGTTCTGCAGGAGGATCATTCGCGACGGACGGCTCCGCCGGGAACCAGATGCAGTGCAGTTTCTTCGTCTTACCAAAGACGAGAACCAGGTTGTAGTTGACAAAACATCATAGGAGCCTGTATGCAGATAGTTTATCAACGCTGCTGCGGTATGGACGTGCACAAGAAAAGTGTCACGGCCTGCCTGCTGCTGATCGATGAAGAAGGGGAATTCCGCATGGAGAAGCGCGAGTTTGGAACGATGACTCGCGATTTACGGGAGATGGGCGAGTGGTTACACGCTCATGGAGTCCAGCGTATTGCCATGGAAGCCACGGGCGTGTACTGGAAACCGATCTGGAACATTCTGGAAACGCGGCGGGAGTTTGAACTGTTGCTGGTGAATGCGCGGCACATTAAACAAGTGCCCGGGCGCAAGACGGATCAAAAGGACAGCGAGTGGATTGCGGATTTGTTGCAGCATGGTCTGCTCCGCGGCAGTTTTATACCGCCCGTGGAGGTTCGCCGTTTACGTGATCTGACGCGTATGCGAGCCAGCCTCCAGCAGGACCATGCTTCTTTGGCGAATCGAATCCAGAAAGTGCTGGAGGATGCCCACATCAAACTGGCGTCGGTTGCCAGTGACGTTTTGGGCGTATCCGGCCGCCACATGTTAAAAGCTTTGCTGACCGGGCAGCAAGATCCGCAGCAACTGGCAGACCTGGCTTGGGGAAGGTTGCGCGAGAAATTGGACGCCTTGGAAATGGCCTTGGAAGGGCATTTCACGGACCATCATCGGTTTCAAATCCGGGTGCTCATGGAACTGCTGGAGTTTACGGAAGGCCAAGTGGCTAAAATCGAAAGGGAAACCCGAAAGCTCATAGCCGAAGCCATGGATGGTCGGCCCACTCTGCCGTCATTCATACCGGACGGCCAGACGCAACATACGCCGGGGAAAAGTCCTTTGCAGGTGGCGGTCGATTTGTGGAAGACGATTCCCGGCGTGGACGAAAGAGCCGCTTCGATTCTGGCCGCTGAGATTGGACCCAATATGGAGCAGTTCCCTTCATCCGGACACTTGGCGAGTTGGGCTGGGCTGTGCCCCGGCAACAACGAGAGCGCCGGAAAACGCCGCTCGGGCAAGACTCGCAAGGGAAGCGTCTGGCTACGAAGAGCGTTGTGTCAGACCGCGTGGGCTGCCTCACGAACCAAGAATACGTACCTGGGCTCTCTGTACCGACGTTTGATCGTGCGAAAAGGAAAAAAGAAGACGATTGTGGCCGTAGCCCACACGATCCTTGTGATCGCGTATCACATGCTGAAGAAGAACTGCCCATACCAGGAACTCGGCGCGGATTCCTTCGACCGCGTGGATAAACGGGCGCTCGAATGTCGGCTCGTCCGGCGCCTGAACAATCTTGGTTATCAGGTCGCGCTTACCCCAACACCGAATTCGGCGACGACCTGATAGGGCGCTCGCGGCGACTCTATTTCGAGGGAGTAGCACTGTGCTATTGACAGGTCAAGGGTGGAGAGGTGACGTTTATGCGGGCTGCGGCCCGACGCTGGCGGCGGAGTATCTGGCCGAAAAACACAACATTTACGCGGGTCGGGAGACGGTGCGGGGC
>JBBSHP010000762.1:0-3328 GCA_038232555.1 Bryobacterales bacterium | reverse complement strand
TGCGAATGGTCCAGATGCGGTCCACTTTGTGCCACGGACCTTCATGGCAGAACATCAGCAGTTTTGGGTCGGTTGGCGAGAACAAGAGGTGATTCAGCCAGTCCGTCGCCCGGTGAATGGTTTTGATCTCACCCGTTTGGACGTTCAGCGTGTACATGGCCATGGGCAAGTGCGCGGCCAGGCGCTCTTCCATCATCTGGCCTTTATTGCGTGGCTGATCCAGGGGATGCGCCTGGGCCGCTGAAGCCGCGGCAGGTTGAGATCGCGGGCCCCCATAATCCTGTCCTCCGGTGCCTTTCGATGAAAGTCCCGCCGAGTAACGTTTCGTCCGCGTTGACGGTCGCGATTGAGCCCCGGGGCGGCACTGCGCCGATGCGGTGCGACTCGCCGGAATCGATATCGGTCCACCATGCCGCGCCTTCGCGGATGTAATAGACGCGTTCGTTCTTCCGTCCTGCGTCGATCAGCCGCACGCGCCCTTCCACCACCTGCCTCGCTGCGCGCGTCTGCAGATCCAGGACGGAGATGCCTCCTGGTGTCGTATACACGAGACGCTTGCCGTTCGCCGTGTAGCCGTTTTGATTGAAGTAGAGACTCGCGCTGCCGGGCTCCTTGGTCAGACGAACCACCCGGTGCCCCGTATCGGGATCTACCCACGAACTGGGCGGCTCCGGCGTATCGGCGGCCGCGGCCAGCATGGCGAAAGCTGCGAACAGGATCTGGTAACGCAACATAGAAGTTTCCTCACTGGCTCCGAATCTGCAACACATTGATCGAATACGGGGGAAACGCCCGGGTGAAGTTGGCGCTGAGTCCCCCGGCATTAGAAGCGATGGGTACGATCTTGGCCGGAGCGGTAATCGAATTCGTATCGTCGGGGCTGCCCGCCGCCATGGCGAGCAGTTTTCCAGTAGGTTCGACTGAACCGACACCTCCGATGGAAACATGAACCGCCTGCGGCGTCGCTGCGCGATTCACAACCTTCAAATAGATGGTTCCCGTCTTGCTGTCGCGGGTAGCGCTAAAGAATGCGAGCGGCACTTGCTCCGGAGCAGGAGTGGCGGGCGGCGGAGCTGTAGGAGCGCCGGCACGCGGGCGGGGTGGAGGAGGCTGCCACAGCTTGGTAGGAATTGCATCGGCCTCCATAGGCAGCACTCTGTCTCCGTGATTCGAACTGAACATCTGCTGCGCCCAATAACCAGGCGACCCGTAGCTGGACATGGTGTCGTAACCGATGAGATCGGTCTTCCACTGCATGCCGCCGGGGTTTACGTTGACGAACAGCGGCGCGTAGCTTGACATAATCACCAGATCGGAGTTGCGCTCGATCCCTGCCATCCAAGCAGCGTCCCCCAGAGCCGCGCTCATGTTGGGCGTCGGCTCACCCACCCGGGTGGCCCATTCGCCAACGAAGATCTTGGGTCCCGTGCGCGGACGTTTATCGTAATCGTGCGCATGAAAAGCCATCTCGTCTTCGGACCGGCGGTAGTAATGCTCATCGATCACATCGGGCGTACGGCTGGGCGTAGCGGCGGTTGAAATCACTTTGAGGCGCGGGTACTTTTCGCGGATGGCATCGAAGAACTGCGCGAAGCGGGCATCGTAGCTGCCGGCCTGCTTGTCAAATTGATCCTCATTCCCGACCTCGACGTACTCCAGCGGGAAGGGCGCGGGGTGCCCGTCTTTGGCGCGCCTGGCTCCCCAGGTAGTCTTCGCGTCACCGGTAACATATTCGATTTCGTCCAGTGCATCCTGAATGTAAGGCGCCAGTTCGGGCCCGGTGCCCACGCGTTCCTGATGCAGAGAGTAGCCCGCGTACACGGCCAACAACGGCTGCATGCGCAGGTCTTCCACCAGTTCAGGAACTCCAGCAATCCCATTCCGTCGGAAGACCAATAACGCCAGGCATCGTTCATATGTCCCGGTCGCTGGGCGACATCGCCGATGGTCTCCTTCCAGTTGAAACGAGTTGCGATGGTGTTGCCCTCAAGGTAATTGCCACCCGGGAAGCGCAATAAGGCGGGATGCATGTCCGCAAGTAACTGCATGATGTCTTTGCGATTGCCATTAGCGCGGTTGGCATACGTCGGTGGGAACAAAGAAATCATGTTGAGCCAGATCGTACCCGTGTGACCGGTGGAAATCACCAAGCGGTTTTCGCTGGAGGGCTTCACGCTCGCGGAGGTGGTCAATACGGCTTCATACTTGTGCCAGGCACCCGTGATGCGCGGAATTCGCGCCGTAGCGTAGATGATCGCGCCAGCATTGCTCACTATTGAGATCGTGAGCGGGCCGGAAAATGACGAATCCGCTTTCGCGTAAAACGAAGCACGATAGCGCGTTGACGGGCTCACGGGAATGCCCCAGAAGCCGTCGTTCGCAACACCCACCTGCTTTTCTCCGCTGGCGTTAACGATGGTGAGTTTTAGACTTGTGGCGATAGCCTCGTTCAAGGGTGCAGTGGGATCCAGCGACATAGTACCGGACCCGCCCTTCTCTTGAATCAGTTGCCAGTGCACTGGCTGATGGGGGTCTTCCTTCATACTACGATTCCGGATCAACTCGGCGTAGATGCCGCCATCGTAGGAGTAGTTGATCTCTTCCGTCATCAGGCCGTACAGCAGCGGGCTCAACGGAAACCCAGGCTGATCGGCGCGAATGCGGAGTTCGACCGGATTACCCTGTGCCAGCAGAACGTTCGCGGCAAGGATCAGCATACACACCGCTTTGTTGGTTGTCATATGTAACGGGGTTATGATACAGCGCGGTTCGCAGGATTCGCAACCCTTTCGAATTGGTGGCCGGTCAGGGGAGGCGCAGAGTTCAGGCGCCGATTCGAAGGCCTGCTAGAGTTCGGCGACGCGGCGCTGCACTATCAGAAAATAAAGGCCGAGGACGGCCAGGAGCACTCCATTGCACGCCAAAACCACTGGAGCGGTGAAGCGTGGAATCAAAGCGCCGATCAGCAGGCTTCCGATCGGCATTCCGCCCCGGAACGCGACATTGTAGACGCTCATAACGCGGCCGCGCATCTGGTCTGCCGTGATCAACTGGACCAGGGAACTGATCGTCGCGAATACCATCATCAGGGCCGCGCCGGCGAAAAATACCATGATGGCGCTGAGCAGCAGAGTTCTCGAGAGCGCGAAGCCCGTGATCAACGCACCTAAGACGACGAGCAGGAGGAGCGCCCCGCGTCCCTGGTTCTTGAAGCGGCCCATACCAGCGACCGTCAGCGCGCCCGCAATTGAGCCCAACCCCGAACATTCCAGCAATACCTTGAAGGTCTGCGCATCGCCATGTAAGACATCCCGTGCGAACACCGGCA
>JBBSHP010000761.1:0-3335 GCA_038232555.1 Bryobacterales bacterium | reverse complement strand
TTTTGATGCGCGATAACGGGCCGGAGCCGATCATTATCCAATTGAAAGAATCTCTCCGGCAGTCGGACAGCCTTGACGCCGAGCTGGCGAACCTCGCCTCTTTCGAGCGGAGCGCCTCCCTCACGGTTGAGAAACGCTGGGCCGGTGCGAAGTATCTCGAGTTGCTCTCGTTTCCGAATGATTTCACGGAGCAACAGGCCTCAGCAGTCGTGGCGAAGCTCCAGCAATTATCTTCGGTCGAAAAAGTGGTGGCCGTGTCTGCGTTCAATCTTGAGTTTCGCTCCGGTGACTTTGCGCGGGAATTTGGAGTAGCTCAGCCGATCCCGGACGAAACCAGGCGCGGCTTTGATGTTGATCGAGCGGCGCGCGGAGCGCAGGGCGCAACGGACATTGCCGCCGTCCTCAAGCCGGCTCACGCGACCGACCGAATCATTGTGCGTTGGAAGGATGAATACGTTTGGAAACAATCCACGAATGGCTTCAAGCAGAGGATGGCGGACGTCCACGCGCAAGCCGCGGCGCGGGTGGTAACGGAACACACATTTAAGAAAAACCAGCTCATTCAGGTGTTACAGTTCGATGCAACAAAGGCTTCGGTCGCCGGCACGCTTTCTCGGTATCAAGCCCTCGCTGAGGTAGATTACGCCCAGCCTGACTACCTTTATCAGTCATCGGACGTGGCGCCCAATGACCCGTACTTCGGCTCACAGTACAATCTGCCCATCATCAAGGCACCGCGGGCGTGGGATACCACCCTCGGCGGCACAACAGGCAGTCCGAACGTCACGATCACGGTCGGCGATACCGGCTCGAACGCCAGCAACGATATCTTACCGAACACGGGCGGCGGATATAACTTTTTCAATGGAAACACCAATTACTACGACGGGAATGGACACGGCAGCAACGTAGCTTCGATTATTGGAGCAAAAGGAAACAACGGGTTGGGGACGGCGGGCGTCGCGTGGGATGTGAGGATGCTGTTTGCAAAAGTGCTGGATGATAACGGGAGCGGCACGTCCAGTACCGTCGCAAGCGGTATCAACTATGCTTCACCAATAGCGCGGCAGCGATTAATCTAAGCCTCGGAACTGATCCGATAAATGCGCTGGACTCCTTGGAATTTGATGCAATCAGAAGTGCAAGATCGGCAGGTGTGGTTGTTGTCGCTTCAACGGGTAACGGCCGGAGTAACGATCCAACCCACCAGGGCGTCGATCTTGAGGCCACTGGTAACCTCGTGAGTCCCGCAGCCATCCCAGCGGATAATGTAATTGCGGTCGGGTCGACAGCTCCAGACGATACCAAATCCAGTTTCTCAAACTATGGCATGTATCGAGCTGAATTAGCTGCGCCCGGGGAAAATATCCTCGGTCTCGGGCCGGTTCAGAACCAGTATTACTATTACACAGGAACGTCACAAGCAGCTCCGCAGGTGACAGGAGCGCTTGAGTTGGTGAAGAGCAAGTATCCGTGGGAAAGCTATGCAGGGATTAAGGACCGCGTTTTGATGGGCGTCGATAGTGTTCCCGGTCTAGCGCCACAATTCCGAACTGGCGGACGCCTGAATTTGGCTACGTCGCTGATGAAGCGGAGCGTGATTCGGAATCTTAGCACACGTGCACGAGTGGAGTCCGGGGAGCGTCGGATGATCGGCGGGTTTTATATTGGAGGCTCCGGGATGTTAAAGGTGGCGATTCGCGGTCTCGGTCCAAGTTTGCCGAATATCACCGCAACTAAACTGAACAACCCAAAGATCACCTTGAACAACTCTGCCGGTCAGCAAATTTTCTTTAATGACGATTGGGGTAATTTGCCTGCTAGTCAGAAGGCCGACTTGGGCGCGCTGGCGCCCAGCGACAGCCGTGAAGCTGCGATGGTGCAGACCCTTGCGGCGGGCGGTTACACATTGTTCGTTGATAGCCAGGATGGACAATTCGGAATCGGATCGTTCGAAATCTATGAACTGGAAGGAGGGCTGAATGAGCAGACGCGGCTGGTGAACGTTTCCACTCGCTGCATCGTTGGCACTGGCGACGGCGTTGCGATCGCGGGGACCACTATTGGCAATCCGGGTCAGGCTGATCCAGTTCCAAAACGTCGAATCTTATCTTTCGGGAAGGGGCCCAGTTTGCCTGTGACAGGGACGCTTGGCAATCCGTACCTCGAGCTCCACGATGCGACTGGTGCGATAATTGCGGCGAATGACCAATGGAAGGATATCGACGGGACCAGCACGGGACTCGAAGATAAGCTGAACGAATCCGGATTTGCTCCTTCATCACTTAATGAAAGTGCCCTTTGGCCTACTTTGCGTCCAAACGCTTATACTGCCATCCTGAAAGGGGCCGCAGGCGGCAGCGGGATTGGTCTAATCGAGTTTTACGAATACTAGGTTGAACGTGGTCGCGGGCCTCGAGAGCCAACGTTAAACGCGTCAGAGACACGCCCGGCCTTCGATTTAATCGAAGGCCGGGTTCTTTGCTCTACTTGCTCAAGGAGCCCCTTGAGACCATTGTCTTAGCTAGTTTTGATCTACCTCTTAGATATGGTAAGTAAGCGCCTTCGTATTTTGTCCGTCTTGACGGGGCTAATCATCGTAAGCGTCGCCCAGGCCTTTGCCGGTTCCGCTGCGTGGCTCTCAACGCCCGGCGACGGCCTTTGGAACACGGCTGACAATTGGACCGCGGGTGGTCCGCCCAATGGTGATGGGCAGACGGCGACATTCCACTTGTCGACGATTGACACGGTTTCTCTATCCGCCAATACAGAGGTCGCCCAGATCAGGTTTTCGCAGGCAGCGAGCGGCTTCAGCATTATTGCCAGCCCGGCCCTGTGCCTAACGATTAGCGGTTCGGGAGTCGCAAACGATTCGGGAATCACTCAAAACTTCGCCGCTGCTGGGGACGGCGGAGTCATATCGTTCTCGAATAGCGCGACCGCTGGAGTCAACACGGCATTCGCCAGTAAGAGCGCTGCCATGCTTGGTGACAAAGGAGGGATGGTTCGGTTTACAGACACATCGACCGCAGGCAGCGGCGCATTTGCCACCAGTGGATCCGAAGTCAGTGGCAGAGGTTTCGGGATAACAGAGTTTCGCGACAACGCGACAGCGGCCCATGGAAGCTTCACTACTGCTGGCGGGGCAGTCAGCGGTGCCTCTGGCGGAGTCACGCAGTTCCTGGATAGCTCAAGTGCAGGTCATGGCACGTTCATCAGCAATGGCAGCGTGGTGGTTGCGGGGAGCGGTGCCACACTTTTCTACGATAGTTCGACCGCGGACCATGGGCTCTTCACCATGAGTGGCTCGACGATCAGCGGCGCATTCGGCGGCA
>JBBSHP010000760.1:0-3338 GCA_038232555.1 Bryobacterales bacterium | reverse complement strand
CGCTGTTGCTTTGGAGAACCGTACTGGCTGGACTCGCTGGGGGGACTGCTATCCTGGCTGGCCTGGCCAGCGTGATCTTGATCGTTCAAGGACTGCGCCCATTTCAGTTCACAGCCCGTAATGTCTTCTCGTGGCTTCCTTTCGTGCCGCTGATCAACTCACCGTGGGAAAACGGATTGGTCACTCTTTTTCAAAAGAGCTTTTGGTATGGCGCGGCCATTTGGCTGTTATGGGACGCGGGCTGCGGCTTGCGGAAAGCCACGGCTCTCATCGCAGCCTTGCTGGCAGCCATGGAGATTCTGCAACTCCGCCTTCCGGGACGCAGCCCCGAGCTAACGGATCCGGTCCTCGCGATCCTGCTCGGATGTATCCTGTGGTTCCTGGAGGTGCATGGGCGGCGCTCCCAGGCCCGCCTTCCCGATCCGGATGCTGGTCCCGTGCTTGCTGAAGTCACTCGATGACGGCAGCACCGCCTCTGCTCGAATTCCGGAGCGTCTCTGTCATGCGCGGCCGCGCCTGTGCGCTCGAGCAGCTTGATCTTGTGATCCAGGCCGGCGAGTTTTATTAGATTCTTTTGTATAGAAATCGATAAGCTGAGGCGCACCACTGCCTAGTCGCACAGGAAGGTCGCTGAAAACAGGCCGAGCTAGCCCGACGGCAAGGGAGGTCAGAACCCGATCGAATCAGCGCTGGGACCGATTGTCGAGACCAACGCACGGGGACTTTTGGATGGGGGAAAACTGGCGCCGCACGACCTCCGCAGGACCTGTGCGAAGCTCTGCGGTGGTGCGGGTGTCGAACTCGAAGAAAGTGAAATCCTGCTCGGCCATGCTTCGATCCAAACCACCGAACGCTACCTCGGGACAAAGCAGAAGCTTCGCCAAGCTGTAAACGATGGGCTGGGCCTTTAAGAATTAACCAGTGCTGCCAGCGAGTGCGGAGGTACCGAAGCAGGGAGGCTTTGCGGACGCACTTGGCGAACGAGAGGACCGATCCGTGTCGTTTTGGCATACTGGAGAGGTATGGCGTCAGTTGAAAACCTCGTGGCGGAGTTGAAGGCGTTATCGCCGGACCAACTCGAACGAGTCGCGCGGATCGTGCGCGAGCTCTCTGCCGAGAGCCGTCCACCAGAGCGTTCGTCCTCTTCCGTTGTTTCGAATTCTGTCCTCGAACAAGCTATCCAGAATGGTTGGCCTCCCGCACTCTTCACAGACGTGATCGGCCATATCGACGAGGATTTCGAGAGACCGCCCCAGCTCCCTTATGAAGTTCGACCGGCTCTGTGAGCCGATATTTGCTTGACACCGATACAGCAATTGAGGTGCTGCGTGGGCGGAATCGCCCCGTGATAGAACGGCTGGCGGCGAGTCCTCGCGAGCATATAGCACTCTCTGTTGTCACAGTCGCCGAATTATTCTTCGGAGCTTATCGCAGCCGGAATGTCTCCGGGAATCTTGAACTCTGCCGGGGCGTTTGCGGCTCTTTTGAAATCTTGCCACTCACGACGACGGCGGCCGAGCTGTCCGCCCGTATTCGTGCGGGCCTGGAAACAGATGGCCAGCGTATCGGACCGCATGATGTGTTGATTGCTGGAATTGCACTTGCGGACAACCGGGTGCTTGTCACCCACAATTTGGGGGAATTCGGGCGGGTCCTCTACCTTGAAATCGAAGATTGGATAATCCGGGCTTGAAAGATACGCGTGGCCAGTTCTTGCACAACCAAGGTGATACGCCTCTGCTCGAATTCCGGAGCGTCTCTGTCATGCGCGGCCGCGCCTGTGCGCTCGAGCAGCTTGATCTTGTGATCCAGGCCGGCGAGCATGTCGCGATCCTGGGCCCGAACGGTTGTGGCAAATCGACGTTGATCAAGACCATCACACGCGAGTGTTACCCTCTCCCGCGGGAAGGTTCGTCGCTGAGCATCCTGGGACGGCAGAACTGGAATATTTTCGATCTGCGTGCTCACCTCGGCATCGTTTCGAATGATTTCGGCAGCACTCCCACCAAGGAGCTGACCGGACGGGAGGTGGTCCTCTCCGGCTTTTTCAGTAGCGTGGGTATCTGGCCGCACCAGCATGTGACAGCGGAGATGCGCACCAAAGCGGAACAGGTCCTCGCGCGTCTGGAAGTCAGCCACTTGGCCGACCGGCTGGTGGTGGAGATGTCGTCCGGGGAGGCTCGCCGCGTATGGATCGGGCGTGCGCTGGTACACGACCCCGAAACTCTGCTATTGGATGAGCCCACCAACAGTTTGGATATGCACGCGGCTCATCAGTTACGTGAAACCATGCGCAAGCTCGCGCACGCCGGAACCGGTATTCTGCTGGTAACTCATCACCTGTCCGAGATCATTCCGGAGATGGAACGGGTTATCCTGCTGCGGGGCGGAAAGGTTTTCGCGGATGGTCGTAAAGACGAAGTTCTAACGCCTGCTAACCTCGGCAGCCTGTTCGGCATGAAAGTCGATTTAGAGCACCGCAACGGTTACATCCACGTCTGGTGAACCCGGGAGCAGGCAAGTGGTCTCACAGTTGCAAGTCTGCTCGGGACGCATGTCCATTCCCAAGCGCCCCCCTCGTAAGGAAACCGTCCTGCTTCCAGCCGATCCCCAGGAGTCGGCCCGAGTTGCGGGCCTGAGGTATGTTCTGGCCGAAGGTCCAGGGATTCTCCGGAAGCGGGCAGGCAAAGGGTTTGCGTACATCGGTCCGGACGGCAAGCCGGTGCGCGACCCTCAAGAAATGAAGCGTTTCCGATCGCTGGTGATCCCGCCGGCCTGGACCAATGTATGGATCTGTCCACTGCAGCACGGCCACCTTCAGGCGGTAGGGAGAGATGCCTGCGGCCGCAAGCAGTATCGGTACCACCCGCTTTACCGGCAGGTGCGCGATCAGACCAAGTTTGAGCGGATGATTGCATTTGGCGAGGCTGTTCCCGCCATCCGCAAACAAGTGCACCAGGATCTCGAACTCCCAGGCATGCCGAAGAAGAAAGTGCTGGCTACCCTGCTGAAGCTGCTGGAGACTACCCGCATCCGCATTGGCAATGAAGAGTACGCCAAGAGCAACGAATCCTATGGGCTCACCACCATGCGCGAGGACCACGTGGAGGTGTCCGGGTACAAGCTCCGCTTCCATTTCCGGGGCAAGAGCGGGTTGGAGCACCATATCGAGCTGGCCGACCGGAGGCTCGCTAAAATAGTGCGCGATTGCCAGTGCATTCCTGGCGAAGAGCTGTTCCATTACATTGACCCGGATGATCAGGTCTGCAAAATCTACTCCGAAGACGTGAACAATTACCTGCGCGAGATCACGGGACAGGATTTCACCGCCAAGGACT
>JBBSHP010000759.1:0-3344 GCA_038232555.1 Bryobacterales bacterium | reverse complement strand
GATCCAGTCCGGCCTTGGTGCAGTAATACAGGAATACCGAGTTCACCACCTCGCGCGCAGACGCAGGCAGCCCGAACGAAATATTCGAGATGCCGAGAATGGTCTTTACGTAGGGGATCTTCTCTTTGATGAGCCGAATCGCCTCGATGGTCTCGACGGCCCCACCTATATAGTTTTCGTCGCCCGTCGCACACGGAAACACAAGTGGATCGATGAGAATGTCTTCCGGCTGGATGCCGTACCTGGTCGTCAGCAGATGTACCGATCGTTCGGCCACCGCCAATTTCCGCTCGCGGGTAAAAGCCTGCGCCTGCAATTTATCCTCGTCGATGGTCCCCACCACCAGCGCCGCAACATAGGTTTTCGCAATGGGACAGATTAGCTCGAACTTCTCTTCGCCGTCCTCCAGATTGATCGAATTGATAATCGACTTGCCTTGGCAATACGTGAGCGATTGCTCGATGGCCTTGGCATCCGTCGTGTCGATCATGATCGGGGCCTTGATCTTGCGGATCAGTCGCTCGTAAAAACGCGGGATGTCGTTGACCTCGTCCCGATCGCTCGATTGCAGGCAGACGTCCACAATATGGGCGCCGTTGCGGATTTGCCAGCGCGCAATCTCGCTCGATTCTTCCCACTTCTCTTGCGCGATCAGGTTCTTGAAGAGCCGCGATCCGATGACGTTGGTACGCTCACCCACAATCAAGGGGCGGTTGCTCTCCTCGGCCTCCACTAATTCCTTGTTTGAATAGTAGGAGCGATGCGGAGAGGGCTTGGGAGCGCGAGGCGGCCGGCTCTCCATTGCCGCCGCAATCGCCCGGATATGGTCGGGGGTGGTACCGCAACATCCCCCTACGATGTTCAGCCATCCGTGCTCGGCGAATTTGTCGAGCTGCGCGGCCAGCGATTCGGGCGTCTCGCCGAACTTGCCTTCCGAATTGGGCAGACCCGCATTCGGGTAACACGAAATCCGCGTCGTGCACATCTCATGCAGCGTTCGAATGTGATCCGTCATCAAGTCCGGACCTGTAGCGCAGTTCATCCCGATCGCCAACAGATCGTGATTCGCAATAGAGGCGTACAGCGCATCGATCGGCTGACCTCCCAGCATGGTGCCGTTCCGTTCGATAGTCACCGAAGCGATCACCGGGATCTGAACGCCAATCTCCTGGCTCAGCCGCTCGATCGCCACCAGCGCCGCCTTGAGGCTGCCCGTGTCGAAAGCGGTCTCTACCAGCAACATATCAACCCCGCCTTCAACCAGAGCTTTAGCTTGCTCGTAGTAGTTCTGGCGCAGAATTTCGAATGTAGAGGTTGAGGTGATGTTCAGGTCTTTGGTGGTGGGCCCCATGGACCCCGCTACAAAGCGTGGCTTGCCCGGCCGGGTAAACTCGTCGGCGGCTTCCCGGGCCAGCCGCGCGGCAGCCACGTTGAGCTCATGCGTCCGGTCCTGTAAATTGAACTCCGCGAGCACGATGCTGGTGCCCCCAAAGCTGTCGGTCTCAACGATGTCAGCGCCGGCGGCCAGGTACGCCCGATGAATGCCCTTGATGAGATCGGGTCGCGTAATCGCCAGAATCTCCGGACAGTTCTCACGGCCCAGAAAGTCTGTTTCAATCGACAGAGGCTCCTGATGGATCATGGTCCCCATGGCCCCATCGATAATAAGGATGCGCGATTCGAGCGCGTCGAGTAACACCTGCCTGGATTGCGAAGTGAGCACTGGTCTGCTAACTATTGTAGCGAGACCGTATCTGCCAGGTGCTGTAAGGTCATCGCCTGTTTCAGTCGGCGCCGCTTCCCTGAGAGGCTATTGTGCGGCCCTTCAGAATCACCAGCAGCACCATGACAGGTGTGTTCGCCACGATGGCGTGCTTGAGAGCCGCGGGCATGTGGGCGAAAGCTCCCATCTGTACCGGTATCGTTTGTTCGCCCAAGGTCAGAATGGCTTCGCCTTGCAAGAAATAAAGGATGGCTGGATCCGGTGCCGCGTGCAGTTTCATTTCATGGCCGCGCGCCAGGCCATATAAGACGACCTTCGATGTTTCGTCACTCTGTAGGACCTTGCTGACGATGCCCTTTTCTGGAATCAACAACGCTTGGAGAAGATCGGGGACGAAGACCGGAGAGGATAGGGGAGGCATGTTTATCGAACGGAGATATCGCTCAGGCGCGACGCCAGTTGCAGGCCGGACAAGCTGATTACCACCAACAGGCCGCCCAAAGCCCAACCTTCTGCCCCGTGACCGTGGCGAAATAATTGGACAAGTACAATCAGAGCTGCCAGAACTAGAAGCACCAGGGATATCCCACGTTGGAAGCGTTCCACGGCCGATCTCACCCAAGGATCGAGAGCCACTGAAATGGTCCGCCCCCGGTCTGAATTGGTGCAATGCGCCTTTACAGGGCAGGTATTGCAAGTACTGGCGGGTGCCCGGTAATGAATAACGCGCAACTCGTGATCGACCTCTCTGCGCTCCAACTTTGCGCCCTGCGGACATTCCCACGCGTCCCAATCCTGGTGAAAGCGGAATCCTCCCGTGTCGTACTGCTCGGAGCGCTTTTGAGAGCGCCGCGCCATCCATTCGAGGAACACGGCGAGAAGGATTAACAGCGAGGCATAGCCGCCCGCGAGCAGCGCTTCCACGTGGATCTTATCATTCATTCCTGGTCTCAACCGCTTCCGTGATTTCTGTAAAGAGGATCGCCTCGGGCTCTTGAAGCGTGCTGAGAGGGACGGTGTGCCGGATCCCGATCCACGTTAGGTAGAGCAAGGGCAAAATACCGCCCACGATAAAGACCACGTCACCTGGAAACCGCATCCACTCAATAAATGAGTTTACGGGATTGCCCAGAAACTTCAGCGTGCGGGCTTCAAAATATCCGTGACTCACAGATTCGTACAACTGTAGAATTCCTAGCGGGAACAAGGTTGCAAATACCATCCAGGCCAGTCCTGCGTTGAGCGACCAAAAGCTGATTCTGGCTGCGCGGTCGGACCAACGTGCTTCGGGAATCAAATAGCGAATGCAGAACAAGGCCAGTCCCACGGCCAGCATGCCATAGACGCCCATCATCGCCGCGTGCCCATGGTTCGTGGTCAACGCGGTTCCAATCTCGTAATAGGAAACAACGGGCAGATTGATGAGGAACCCGAACACTCCCGCGCCCAGGAAATTCCAGAACCCGACCGCGACCAGGAACATCACCGCCCAGTAGTGCGGAAAGGACGTGCGGGACTTCGATTCCTGTTTTGCTCCCAATTGCAAAAAACTCCAGGCTTCGACAGTCAGGAAGGTTAAAGGAATAACTTCACCTGCGGAGAAGAACGCGCCGAGGGCCAT
>JBBSHP010000758.1:0-3354 GCA_038232555.1 Bryobacterales bacterium | reverse complement strand
CCTTGGACGGCCGCTTGTAGAGCGCTGCATAACGCGCCTTGCGTTGCGCAAACTCCACTGTGTTGAGACCGCCCGTATCCGCTTTCTGGAGGAATAGAAGGTTGCCGCTTTCATCCACGATGCACAGGGTCACCTGCACATTGCGCTTCTGCGCTTCCGCCTCGGCACCCGCCACCATTGTCTTCAGAGCTGCGAGGTTCAACCACTTTTTGGTGGGAAGGTCGGCACCGGCAGTCATTGTCACGACCACAAAGAGCAGCACGATTAGTCTGGCCATGCGAACTATCGTATAACTTCGTGGGCCACCTGTCTCCGCTCGCCAAACGGCCGTACGATTACTGATAGCGGTATGGACTCGCTTGCCCGCGCAGCCAGTTCCTCCCGCGGGACCTCCGGAGACATCGGCCTGCCCAGTGCCGCGGCACTCACCAGCGCCATTGAATCATTTGGTTTCCATGCGCCGGCAAGCGTATCGAACGTTCCGTTTTCGAGTAACCAACCACTCCTTGTACCGTGCTTGGGCGTGTAGCTTCCCGTCACCTCCGTGCACGGGTTAACGGCGGCTCAAGTAATTCGAGAGCACCGAAATGTGCGCCGTGATCGCTTCGTGGGCTTTCTCTTTTGCGGCGGCCTCCAAACCCTTTCCTATCGACGTGAGTTCCTGCAGACCATACCCCGCGCCAGAACCTTTCATGTTGTGCCCAATCGTTCCAATCGTATCGAAGTCATGGTTCGCCAAAGCGTCGGCTAACCGTGACAAGTCTTTGACCCGGTTTTCAAGGTAGCGAGGTACAAGTGCGCGAACGCTAGGTGGAAGAGTATCCGTTTGCGGGTCGGCCACCGGCTCCGACCGACGAAGGGATTCCCCGATCACGCGGACCAGCTCATGCTTGGAAATCGGCTTTGAAAGGTGGTAGCTGCAGCCCGCCTCGCGACTCATTTCCACATGTCGCGGGCCAGCGTTTGCCGTCAAGGCAATAATCGGAATGGGACCGCCGCCACGTTGATGCTCGATCGTCCGTATTGCGCGCGTTGCGGCCAAACCGTCCATTAGCGGCATGTGCATATCCATAAGGATCAGATGAAAATCCCCGGCTGCAAACTTATCGACCGCGGCCTGCCCATCCTCAACGACGGTCAACTCAGAGCCGCTCCCGTTCAAATACGCCTGAATCAAGAGGGTATTGTCCGCCGAATCTTCGGCAAGCAGTATTCTTAATCCATTGCCATACGAAACTTCATGCACGTCCGGTTTCACCCCAGAGGAGGCCCTCCGGTCTGGTTGCTTTCCCAAGCCAAACTGCCCATAAAAGCGGAATGTACTTCCCTGGCCGACTTGGCTTGTCACTGTCAGGCAGCCATGCATCTGCTCGACGAGCCGTTTACTGATATTGAGTCCCAAGCCTGTGCCGCCGTATTTTCGGGTGGTTGAGGAATCGGCTTGGGTGAAACTTTCAAAGACTTTGTCGATCTGGTCCGGAGCAATGCCGATCCCGGTATCGGAGACCGAAAATTCGATCTCGCCGGGTTGGCCCGCTGCACGATTCTGGACCCGTAGCTTAACCTCTCCTAACTCGGTAAACTTCACAGCATTCCCAAGGAGGTTGATTAGGATCTGTCGTAGCCGCCCCGGATCACCCACCAAGTTGGCAGGAACGGCGGAGGACAAGTGCGCCAGTAAAACGATGCCCTTGGACCGGGCCTTCACGCCGGTCAGTTCGATCGCTTGATCCACAATCTCTTCGAGATTGAAATCAACATGCTCCAGCTCCAGTTGGCCCGCTTCAATCTTGGACAAATCGAGAATATCGTTGATAAGCACGAGCAGGTTGGAACCGGCGCGCCGCAAAACCTCCAGATATTGCCTCTGCGCGGCATCTAGCTGCGACTCCGCAAGCATATCCGACATGCCCAGAATGGCGTTCATCGGAGTTCGAATTTCATGGCTCATGGCCGCTAGAAAATCGCTTTTAGCGCGATTTGCGGACTCCGCTATCTTAGTAGCCTGTTTTGCCATCCCGGTCGCCTCCCGCAGCGCCTTCAACGTGCGGCCTCGTTCCACCGCGTACCGGATAGCCCGTTCCAGCAGAGCCGCAGTAAGCTCACCTTTGACCAGGTAATCGGCGGCGCCCGCTTTCGTTGCCGTAACGTCGATCCTGCGATTAGCTTCACCAGTAAGAAGGATGATCTGTGCGTGGCTCGACTTCTCGGTTATCTCCGCCAGCAGATCAAGGCCGCTACGTTCCCCCAGCCGGTAATCCACTAGGCAGACATCGAAGCACCCGGACAAAATGGATTCGAGACCGTCGGCATAGTTCGATACCCACGTCAGATCGAACCGCTCCCAATCAGCCGATCCGAGCAGGTCGCCGACGATGATGTGCTCGTCTTCATCGTCATCGACCAGCAGTACGCGAATCGGGCTTTCAGGCGTTTCGTTTTTCATTATTTTCCCGGCCAGGCCGGGGTAGCCTTACAGTTTGAAACCAGTACTCGCCAATCACTTTCATCGCTTGCACCAGATCTTCGAAGGAGACTGGCTTAGTGATGAACGAATTCGCTCCCAGCCTATAAATCTGCGCGATGTCTTCCTCAGTCGTAGAAGTGGTCAGAACCACCACGGGAATCGAGCGAAATAGGGGGTTGGCTTTCATCTCGCGCAGAACTTCCCTGCCGTCTTTCTTCGGCATGTTTAGATCGAGCAGAAGCAGACCTGGACGGGGCGAGTGGGCCGGTGGCGCGTACTTCCCCCGATGATGCAGGTAGTCCATGAGATCTTCGCCATCAGTGACAAATTGGAGTTTGTTGGTGACCTTGGCCTCTCGCAATGCGTCGGCGGCCATCATCCGGTCATCGTCATCGTCGTCCGCCAGCAAGACGATACGGGCATTGTTGCAAGACGCGGCGACCCACTGTATCTCGGCATCTGCGTCGTCGTTCATCGGTACCTCAGTGGCATTGATACAAGTCTTCATGAGAGTCGATGCCCTTACTTCGCGCTCAGCAGTGTCATTTGATTCATATCGGCAACTTCATCTGAAAATTCAGGAACTTGGTGGATCGTATGCTGCCGCGGCAGCGTGACCATGAACGTAGCACCTTGGCCGGGAGCGCTCATCGCGGTAATCTCTCCGCCGTGCCGGTAGGCAATCTTGCGGCAGACGGCCAGACCAATGCCGGTGCCCTCATATTCGGCTCTGCCGTGCAGACGCTGAAAAACGGTGAAGATGCGATCCAGATATTTCTCGTCAAATCCAATGCCGTTGTCCTCAACAATGAGTCTGAAAAAACCATCGTGTGCGGCAGGCCCCGCGTGTACCTTGACAATGGGCGATTGCTCTTCTTTATGGAACT
>JBBSHP010000757.1:0-3358 GCA_038232555.1 Bryobacterales bacterium | reverse complement strand
TGGACACGAGACCGACTACACCATCGCAGACTTCGTGGCTGACTTGCGAGCCCCCACGCCTTCCGCCGCTGCTGAGCTGGTCATCTGCACGCAGCAGGAACTGCTGGACCAGATTGGCGGTACAGAGCACAAGCTGCTGCAGTCGGTTCGTTACCGCTTAGCCATGGCCAATAGGAAGCTGCAAGAGCGCGGCGTGGACCGCGCCACCACGGTCTTACATCGCCGCATTGGCCGGTCCCTCCAACGGGTAGACGAACTCGAATACGCTATGCGGGACAGAATGCGACACTACATCGCGAACCGGAAGGGAAAGCTGGACGATCGACGCGCTCGTCTGGAGGCTCTGGATTTACGGTTGCGATTCGCTCACGCGCGGCGGCGTCTGGAGGCGGTCGAGGCCAGGGCGGGGGCGCGCGTCAAGATGCTCCTAAGCCGTGGTCTTGGGCGTCTGGATCCGCTGACGGCACACCTAACCCAGCTCAGTCCCCTCAAGATTTTGGACCGGGGCTACGCGATCGTCACCAATGTGCACGGCCGCGTCGTCAAGGCACCAGCGGACGCTCCACCAGGATCGGAGATTGCCGTGCGCCTCGCGGAGGGAGGCGTGCGGGCCGAGGTCAAGTAATAGTCTGCACACAAGTACCTGCTGAAGTCCGGCAAAACCTAGTGATCGCTGGGATAACTCAGCCCGCCAGCTTCGAAATATCGTTATACAGCACGAACGCCACTACTGCCATCAAAAACACAAACCCAAGTTTGAAGACGGTTTCTTTCACCCGCATGCTGAGATCGCGCCGCATCAGCATCTCTACTATCAGAAGAAGAATCACTCCGCCATCCAGGATCGGAATGGGTAACAGATTGAATATCGCCAGGTTCAGGCTCACCATCGCCATTAATGCGAAGAATGCCGTAGCGCCCTCGCGTGCTGCCGCCCCGGAAGCCCGTGCGATTCCGATCGGGCCTTGCAGGGATTTGGGCGACATGCGCCGCTCCACGATTCCTTGCAGAACCTGATAGATCAATGCTGATGTCTTCAAGTTGGTACGTACGGATTCTTTCAAAGCTTCCGGAAACGACAAGCTGGTGAAGGGTATCAGTGGCTTCAATTGCACGCCGATCATCCAACGTTCAGTCCCGTCGATCTTACTTTTGGATGGCTGGACTACCACCGTCTGTGGCTGGCCATCCCGGGAAAAGGTTAGGTCGACGGGGTGCCCGCTGCCTGCATTGATGGCATCCAGCAACGTCGCGGTGGAACGAATCGGGCGGCCATTTACGCTGACCAGCGTATCCCCTGGCTTCAGCCCCGCTCTCACCGCATCCATATTCGGGATCACGTCGGCAACCTGCACTTGTGTTTGCGGCTCCCACCCGGCAAATCCGATTCCTTCTTTTGGCTCCAGCGTCGGAACTACGGAGTAGCGCTGCCGCACTCCATTGCGCTCGATGAAAACGCTCAGGGGATGCTGCGCGCTGGCTCCTTCCTTCACCAGAATGTCTTCCCAGGTTGGCTCCACGGTATTATCCAATTGCACAATCCGGTCGCCCTCACGAATGCCGGCTTTCGCGGCCGCGCTATCGGGAATTACGTAACCAATGGTGGGGGACGGGTTGTTGGGCAGCTTCGGAAACTTGACCATGAACAGACCGGTCAACACCGACACCGCCAGCAGGACATTCATGAACGGACCTGCAAACGCGATGATCATGCGCTGCCAGCGCGGCTTTGCCATGAATCCGCGGGGATCGTTGGCGTTCTCTTCCCCGGCTTGCTCGCCCGCCATTTTGACATAGCCGCCGAACAGGATCAGCGAGAACCGAAAATCCGTCTCGCCGCGCCGGAACCCAAACAGGCGCGGGCCGAAACCGAAACTGAAGGTCTCCACCCGCACGTCGAAAATTCGCGCGGCCCAATAATGGCCCAGTTCGTGGATGAGGATCATCACCCCGATCAGGACCAGCAACCACCATATGTTTTGCAGGAGAACCATAAGTTAAACCCTTAATAAGCCCTAAACCGTCAAGCTGTCCACCTGATCGACGGCTGTCACCGAAACCCGAGACAATCCGCGCACCACATCGCCCGCCACCGCCCGCGACTGTTGGTCGATTTCAAGCACCTGCTGGATCGAGCCTGGGTTCCGGTTCGGCACGCGCGACAGCGTCTCTTCTACCACTGCACCGATGGCTGGAAAAGAGATTTGCTCGTTCAGAAACGCTGCTACTGCGATCTCGTCCGCTGCATTTAGCGTGCACGTAGCCGATCCGCCCTCTGATTGTGCCTGATACGCGAGTTTCAGAAGCGGGAATTTCTGGACGTCGGGCGGGAAAAAGGTCCAGGATCGGGGCTGCGTCCAGTCCAACCGGGGCACCGGTGCGGCATCGCGCGCCGGGTAAGAAAGAGCATATTGGATCGGCATTCGCATGTCGGTCGCCGAAACTTGAGCGATGACGCTCCCGTCCGTGAACTCCACCATAGCATGCACCGAGGACTGCGGATGAATGACAACGTCCACCTCATCCACAGGAAATCCAAATAGCCAGCAGGCTTCGATTACCTCAAACCCCTTGTTCATCAATGTTGCGGAATCGATCGTGATCCGCCGCCCCATCTTCCAGGTAGGATGATTCAGCGCCTGGGCAGGAGTAATGTCGATGAACCGTTCCGCCGGAGTCTCGCGGAAAGGGCCACCCGACGCTGTCAGAATCAGGCGAGCTACTTCCCCGCGTCGGCCGGCTCGGAGACACTGGTGCGCGCCGTTATGTTCGCTATCGACCGGGATCAATTCCGTGCCAGCCGCAGCAGCCGCTTCCGTGACCAGTCGCCCGCTGGCTACCAACACTTCTTTGTTCGCCAGACCGATGCGTTTTCCCGCGCGGATCGCTTCATAAGTCGCTTCCAAACCCGCTACGCCCACGATAGCCGACATCACGAAATCGGTCTCAGGGGCAATCGCCGCAGCCACCCGAGCCTGGGGACCAGATTGGATCTCGGGCCAATCTTTTCTTGCCAAACCGCGGGAGTTGAGGCGAGCAGCCAGGTCGTCCACTACTTGAGCAGATGCAACCACGGCAAGCTTGGGACGAAATTGTTCAATTTGCTCTGCCAGCAGAGCGGCATTCGTACCCGCCACCAGGGCAAAAATGGAGTAGAGGTCTCGTTGGCGGCCAACCACGTCCAAAGTGCTGACGCCAATCGAGCCGGTCGAACCCAAAATGGTGAGGCTCTTCAAGCATTTTAATTATACTTGAGAAGGAAGGAGAAGCGCCCCAAGCGCTATTCTGACTACCTCATCTGTGCTCCCCGCCCGCCCAAGAGACCCTTGCGGGCGCCGGGGAGGGTTGCTTCAGGGGT
>JBBSHP010000756.1:0-3358 GCA_038232555.1 Bryobacterales bacterium | reverse complement strand
ATCGACCCCAAGGATCCGTCACGTATGATCTTTGGAAGCGATCAGGGTGCCGGCATCAGCGTGGATAGCGGCGCCACCTGGACCACCTGGTTCAACCAACCTACCGCTCAGATGTATCGCGTGTCCACCGACAATCAGTTTCCTTACCATGTGTATGGCGCGCAGCAGGACAGCGGCACGGTAGCCACCGCCAGCCGAAGCGATTATGGACAGATCACATTTCGCGACTGGTACTCGGTCGGGGCCGGAGAGAGCGGGTCGATTGCTCCGGATCCGGTGGACCCCGACGTCGTCTATGGGGGCAGTACGGGGGGCGAGCTGTACCGCTTTTCGAAACGCACCGGTCAAGCACAAGATATTTCCCCCGTGCCGGTGCATGCGTTCGGGAGCGAAATGCCCCAGCGCAAGTACCGTTTTACGTGGACCGCCCCGATCGCATTCTCACCGCAGGATGCCAGTGTGATTTACTACGGCTCGCAATATTTGTTGCGGAGCAGAGATAGGGGGATGAGCTGGCAAGAGGTCAGTCCGGATTTGACCGGTGCCGATCCCAAGGTCGCGCGAGCGGCGGTTTCCATCGGAACCGCGAAGGCGCTGGGCTACGGAGTAATCTACACCATCGCGCCGTCCACCCTGAGGACCGGTCAGATCTGGATAGGCACCGACACTGGCCTGATTCATCTCACGCGCGATGCAGGCAAGACCTGGACCAACGTGACACCGGTCGGCTTGGCGGACTGGAGCAAGATCGGCATCATTGATGCATCCAGGCTGGATCCGGGCACCGCCTACGCAGCCGTGGACCGCCACCGCCTCGACGACTTCCGGCCCTATATTTTCCGCACCCGGGACTACGGAAAGACCTGGACCAAAATCACCACGGGGATCGGCGAGACGGCCTTCGTGAACGTCGTCAGGGCCGATCCGCAAATCAGAGGACTGCTATTCGCCGGAACAGAATTGGGTGCGTACGTGTCGTTCGACGATGGCGGCAACTGGCAGCCACTGCAACTCAATCTGCCCGTCTGCTCGGTGCGCGATCTGGACGTGCACGGGGATGACTTGGTGGCGGCTACGCACGGGCGATCATTCTGGATCCTGGACAACGTCACGCCGCTACGCCAGATCGCAGCGCGAAAGCTGGAGGCCCCCATCCATTTATTCAGGCCCGCCGTTGCGATGCGGATCCGGGGCAACGTAAACAACGACACTCCGCTTCCGCCGGAAACTCCGGCGGGTGAAAATCCGCCGGACGGCGCGATGATCGACTACTACTTGAGCGCCCCAGCGACGGGTGAGATCGCTTTGGAGGTACGTGACAACCGCGGTACATTGATTCGGAAGTTTTCCAGCGAAGACCGGCCGCCTCCGGTGGATCGTGAGGCCCCCTTCGCGAGCTTCTGGCTGGAGCCGCATCATGCGCTACCCAAACAGGCTGGAATGCACCGCTGGATTTGGGATCTGCGCGTGACCAGTCCGGCAGGGTTGGAGCGCTCTTATCCTATGGCCGCCATCTCCGGACGCACCGCTACGCTGCCTCGCGGACCTCTGGTGGTGCCGGGCGTGTACCAGATTGCGTTGATCGCCGGGGGCCAAACCATTCGACAGCCACTCACCCTCACCATGGACCCGCGCGTAAAGACTTCCGAAGCGGACTTGGCCAAGCAGTTTTCACTGGGCCTGAAGATCCGGGACGCGCTAGATCGATCCGCCTCACGCAGCGGACCTACCCCGCGTCGCATCGGAGCCGCGTTGGCAGCCTTGGCCGCCGTGGTAGATAGTGCGGATCGCGCGCCCACTACCCAAGCGGAAGCCGCCTACGTGGAAGCAGTCCGGGAGTTGGACGCCGCCGTTCCCGAGCCGCGGCCGTAGCGGCCCGCACCCGGTCACTGCACAGATTCGAGCTGCCAGCCCTCGTCGGAATATGCGAAAACCGCCTGGACGCTCTTCCCATCTTTCTGCTGCGCTAATCGGGCGCGCCCCTCCGCGGAATTCTGTAGAGTGTCGAAAGCACCCTGATATTCCTTGTAAAGAGCGGAAGGTTCAAACGAGAATCGCGCCCCGGCGGTGGACGTACTGCTGCCCGATCGAGTGATTTCGTTGATGACTAAAGGCACCCATTGTCCTACGACGAGAGATAGATCCGTCGACCCCGCTGCAGTGATAGCTCCGCCGGCCGGCCCGGGTTGGCACAGCGTGCCGACTGTCGGATTGGGCTGGCAGTCGAGCACATGCCCTTCGATCAGTTGATCGTACGCGTGTTTGATGGTCGGATCGGTGTCACCCAGACGGGGAGAGGCACTGATCGTCATTCTGATCGGCTCCGATTGGTGCTCGCGCAGTAAAGTCAGAGCCGTCTGATAGTCAAGAGAGTGGGTGGCACACCCTGCCAGCCATAAACACAGTAGACCAACGGCTACCGGAGCTAGGCGCATCTGTACGCAAAATACACGGGCCATTTGTTTCACGCAAGCCAATTCTATAACATTGGTATATCCGGCTGGCCGGTTAATCCGGTGACTCCACTACTGGACCGCGGTAACCGAAGATTCGCTGGATCCATCGAACCCGCCCAGGAGTGCGTTTCCGCATCAGCCATTGGTCGGCGGCCAAGCGGTTTCCCAGAGCCAGAGTGGGGTAAGCGTGGACCGTGGCGCTAATCGCTTTCAGGCTGACTCCATTTCGGATCGCGAGCGCATATTCTCCCGCTAACTCGCCCGCGTGTGCGCCCAGCAGGCTGACTCCGTATATCTTGCCGCGTTTGTTCGCGAACACTTTTAGCATGCCGCCAGTTTCGCCTTCCGTAACTGCGCGATCTATTTCCGCGAATGGCAAACGGTATGTGTCGTACGGAAGCCTGCGCTTATCCAGATCGTGCGCGCCCCAGCCCACCTGGGCCAATTCCGGATCGGTAAACGTGCACCATGGAACATTACGTTCATCCAGCGTGACTGGCAAATGCAGGACGGCGTTATTGATGGCCACTTTCGCCATGGCCTCCGCCATGTGGGTGAACTGCAGCTTGCCCGAGGGCGGGATTGCCACGTCTCCACAAGCATAGATATGTTTGACATTGGTTTGGCATCGCCGGTTAACCGGGATGCCGGAAGCACTATGTTCTACGCCGGCAGCCTCAAGGTTCAGGCCCGCCGTGTGGGTGTCGCGGCCGGTGGCGATGAACAGCGTATCGGCTTCCAGCGTCGAAGGTGCGCCGCCTTCGTTCAACAGTTGCAACTCCAGCACTTCGCCTGAACGCTGCACTTTGGTCAGTTGCGACTTGGGTACAAACTGCACGCCTTCCTGCTCCAGCGAGCTCTGCAGCAGCGCAGCCAGCTCGCGGTCATCGTGCGCGAGAATT
>JBBSHP010000755.1:0-3359 GCA_038232555.1 Bryobacterales bacterium | reverse complement strand
TCTCGACACCAACAAGACAAACGGAGCGCGTCAAGCCGCCGCAGCGGCCGGTGGAATCAATCCGGAAGCGAAGTAGATCCACTCACACCAGCACCCGCTAGACGGCGTCCGAGGGGTGAACCCAAGGACGCCGGTAAGGTCGGCTCAGAAGCCGGTTCGCTTCGTCATCGCCTACTACCTTCTGAGCCTGCGCATCCCACTTGAGCGTGCGACCTAGTTTCATCGACAGGTTTGCGAGGATGCAAGTGGCGGTCGACATGTAGCCTTGCTCGATGTCGGCGATCGGCTTGCTACGCGCGTCACTGGCGGCGAGAAGATCCAGCATGTGATGCCGGATGGCTGGGGCAACGTGCTTTTCTAAATCCTTTTCAGTCTTATCTTCGGGATACTGTTCCAATTCATAGGTCACGTCCCGGTGAACGGGCTGCGCACCTTTCGCCAGGGGTGTGTAGTCGTAGCCATTCACACTGGCCTTCAAGGTACCCTGGTCCCCGTAGAAGGTCGCGCCCCATCCATACTTGGGATCGGGCGCTTCGCCCCAGGTGCGGTGCTGCCAGACTACTTTCACATCATTGAAGTCGAAGGTAGCGATTTGAGTATCGGAAATGTTCGCCTTGCTTTGCTTGTCGACCAGAATGCCGCCAGCCGAGCTTACGCTTACGGGCCAACCCAGGTCCATCATCCAGCGGACCATGTCGAGCATATGGATGCACATGTCGCCCACGATTCCATTGCCGTACTCCATGAAAGCGCGCCAGCCCCGCGGATGGACCAGTGAGTTGTAAGGCCGCATGGGCGCCGGCCCGGTCCACATTTCGTAATCGAAGTTGGGCGGAGGCGCGGTGTCCGGAGGGTTGGCGGTGGCACGCATGTGGTAGTAGCAGTAAATCTCAACCAGGGCAATTTTACCCAGCTTGCCCGGCTTGACGATGGTATCCCGGGCTTCAACCAAATGCGGCGTGCTGCGGCGCTGCGTGCCCACCTGAACCACTCGCTTGTATTTGCGGGCGGCGGCGAGCATAGCCTTACCCTCGGAAATGTCGACGCTGATTGGCTTCTGACAGTAGACGTCCGCTCCGGACTGCACGGCCGCAATCATCTGGAGTGCGTGCCAGTGATCGGGCGTAGCCACCTCCACGATATCCAGGTCTTTCTCCTTGAGCATCTCGCGGTAATCGGAATACGTGCGAGGGCGCTTCTTGGAGAGCTGCCGGCTGGCCACCATGTCTGCGGCGTTCGATAACATCTGTTTGTCTACGTCGCAGAGCGAGACAACTTCGACCGGAGCGACTTGGATAAGCCGGAACAGATCGGCCTTGCCGTACCAGCCGCACCCAATCAGGCCAACACGTCTCGGTTTCTGGTCTGCGAAGGGACCAGCGTATGCGCCGGCTGCCGTGGCTGCGCTGGCTGCCGATGCTAGGAACTGTCTGCGATTCATGGCTCTCCTTGGCCGCTTCCTCGGGGTCGCGGCTCTGTTTGGTGGCCGGTTTGGAATGGCCCCGCTTGCATTTTGTCGCGCTGCACTGTCCGCATTTCGTCGATGATGCGCTCAAACACTCGCTTCAGCGCCTCGCCCGAGAGCGGACCGGTGTTGTTGGATATCACGTTATTATACACCTGATCTTCCCGCTTCGGCTCATAGATCGGCATGGCCAGACGCTGCTTGATACGTCCGATCTCCTGCACGATTTCCGTCCGTTCATTCAGCAGCGCAAGAATCTGGAGGTCGACTGCATCGATACGCGTGCGGCAATCGGCGAGCTGGTCAGTGCTCATTAACTCTTAGATGGTAGTCCACTGGCAAGCTCGCTGGTGAACCGCTCCAAACGCTGTTCCAACTCTGGGCTGGAGGCATGGTTCTCTATGGTCCGCACGATGGCGCTGCCCACCACCACTGCGTCGGCGATACGGCCCGCTGCTTGAACGTGCTGTGCCGTTGAGATCCCGAATCCCAGGGCCAGCGGCAGGTCCGTGACGCGGCGCATATCCGCGACCAGGGCGCCCGCTGCGTCCGACAACGATTCACGCTCGCCGGTAACGCCGGTACGCGAGACTAAATAGATGAATCCGGTCGAATACTTTGCGACCAGCTTGCGCCGCTCGCCAGTGCTGGTGGGCGCGGCCAAAAATACGGTATCCAGGCCGTGCCGCCGCATTGCCTCCACGTACGTCTCCGCCTCTTCTACGCTGACGTCGGTTAATAGGCACCCATCGATGCCACGCTCGGCGGCGGCGCGCGCCAGATCTTCTAAGCCGAAGCGAAGAACCGGATTCAGGTACGTGAACAGGAGCAGCGGAATTTCAGAGCGTTCCCGAATCTTCGCGGCGATGTCCAGGACTTTCCGCAGGGTTGTTCCGGCTCGCAGCGCGCGGTCCGAACCGCGTTGAATAACCGGGCCATCCGCGATCGGGTCCGAGAATGGTACGCCCAGCTCGATCAGGTCGGCGCCGCCTCGTTCGAGTGCCGCCACCAGGGCGGGGGTATGCTCCGGAGAAGGGTCGCCCGCGGTGAGATAGGCGATAAGCCCTGGACGGCCTTGCTGCTTCAGGCTTTCAAACAGCCGGGTGATTCTCGTCTGCCTCATCCAGTTCCTTCAAGTTCTCGCGATAGATGTCGGTATCTTTGTCGCCGCGTCCGGATAGATTGATCACCCACAATTCGCCCTTCGCGGACGGCGCGCGCCGGATCGCTTCCGCCACGGCATGGGCGGATTCCAGGGCTGGAATAATTCCTTCCGTTCGCGACAGAGTCATAGCAGCCTCGAGCGCTTCGTGGTCCGTGATGGAGACGTACTCCGCGCGGCCCTGGTCCCGCAACCAGGCGTGTTCGGGTCCCACCAGCGCATAATCGAGACCTGCCGACACCGAATGGGTCAGGGCCACCTGACCATCCGAATCCTGCAGAAGATAGCTGTGTGCTCCATGCAGCACGCCCGGAGAGCCTCCTGAAAAGCGTGCGGCATGCTGCCCTAATTCCGTGTTCCGGCCGCCGGCTTCGACGCCGACCAGCCTCACATCCGCGTCACCGATAAAGGCGTGAAACATGCCGATGGCGTTGCTGCCGCCTCCCACGCAGGCGAACACGGAGTGCGGCAGGCGCTTCTCACGATCCAGGATCTGCCGCCGGGTCTCATCTCCGATCACGCGATGGAAATCACGCACCATCAGCGGGTAAGGATGCGGACCCAGGGCCGAGCCGAGCAGATAATAGGTGGAAGCAACGTTGGTCACCCAGTCGCGCATGGCCTCGCTGACGGCATCCTTGAGAGTGCGGCTGCCATTGGTCACCCCCACCACCTTCGCACCGAGCAGCCGCATACGAAATACATTGAGCCGCTGCCGACGCATGTCCTCCT
>JBBSHP010000754.1:0-3360 GCA_038232555.1 Bryobacterales bacterium | reverse complement strand
GAGCGGATCTTCGACGGCGTGTGGTTGGTGGTGTGTCTCTTTTTAACCGTCAAGTACGTCCACTTGCCCAAGCAGTTCGTGGCGGGTGGAATCTTTCTAGCGGCCTTGCTGGCAGTGTGCGTCGTGCTCCTGGGCTTTGCGATGTTCTGGAAACAGCAGACCCTCGATCTGCTGCTGGATGCCAAATGGCTGAGCTGGGTTCATGTCCTGATTGCGGATCTCCATTTAATCGGCCACTCGCGATATCTCTATTACGCGTTGCTGGTCAGCATGCCATACCTCCTGCTGCAAGTGCTACCCGTCTATGCTATGATCCGCTCCTATCATCAATTGAGCGCAGTGCCGTTGGGAGCGGCATTCGCCATGACCGTGCTCCTCCGCCTGGGGTCGGTAATCCCACAAGGTCCAGGCAATGTGGGCACGTTCAACGGAATTACAGTCATTGGACTGCGTATCTTCGGGGTCCCCATCGCGACCGCGAAGCGCTTCTCCATTCTTCTGTGGGCGGCGGTAACTTTACCGCTGCTAATGGCCGGCTTCATCGCCGTAGCGATCACCGGGGTCAAGATGGGCGAGCTGCACGGGGACGCCCAAGCGCACATGCGAAAACGCGAGAGCGTGCTCGAAGACTAGCCTGAGTTTACCGGCCGCCCGTCACGTACCACTTTTTAATTACCTCCATGGCAGGCTTGCCCCAAGGGGTGTGCGACGTATCTTCCGGACCGCCGAACCCGTTGTTGCCCACCTTCCACCAGTACACTCCCTGGAACCAAGGCTTCTTGTAGAACGCCCGCAGCAGGGCTTCGTAACAGCGGGCCTGATCTTCCAGCGACTTTTCGCGCGGGGTCTCATCCCATGGCTCCCGGTGAGGCGCGCGCAGACTCGCGAACCCGGCTTCCGGAAAGATGACCGGCCGATGATAGCGCCGCTGCACTCCTTCGACGATGTGCAGAACCGCGGCCACCGACAGATCGTCGGGCAACGGATAGTAGTCGTTCAAGCCAATATAATCGAGCGCATCCCAAAAGCGCGTCTGCTCGAAATCAGGCCCGGAGTTCGCTGCATAAACCAGCGGCCCGGCATACCTTTGGCGGACACGTGCAATGATCCGCCGCCACTCGCTCTCATACTGGCTGAGGTGCACGAATTCCACCCCAACGCAAAACAGATCCGCGCGAGATCTGGTGGCGAGATCCGCAAAATGCAAAATAAACTCCTCGTAAGAACGGAACCAGCTGGCCCGGGCCTCGGGCTCGGGGAATTCGATTCCGCCCGGATAGCCGCCCGAAGTCACCCAAACCTGCGGCTTCAGCAACACCTTCAAATGCCGTTGATGAGCCAGGGCCGTGAGGGCCTGGATGTCATCTTCGCGCTCCATGCCTCCGTTGGACATCAGCCGAACTTCCGGCACGCCCTTTCTACTCACGCCGTACGGCACCAGCGCTAGGGAGTTAACTCCATAGCCGGGCAAGCGGTCCAGCATCGCCATGGCGTCATCCGGGAAGTAGCCCGTCTCCGAGGTGAAGTTGACGCCGCGCTGGAAGAATACCTTCGAGCGATTCGGGACGGTCTGGTCTTCCGGGATCTGAATCTTACTGATTGGCCGGGGGCGATCCCTGAACTGCGCGTCCACCGACAACATCCCGGCCAAGATTCCGATCAGTGCCGCCCAGCGTCCGACGCCTCGCATCAGGTATGATGATACGGCAAAATGAGTTCTCTCAACCGACGGCAGTTCCTGGCTTGTGCCGCCAGCCAAGCCTTGGGATTCGCTGCACAGCGGCACCCGGGGCAGCCCCCTCCCAATTTTTTGTTCATTCTGGTGGACGATATGGGCTGGCGCGATCTGGGCTGTTACGGCAGCACCTTCTATGAGACCCCCAATATCGACCGGTTCGCGAAACAGGCCATGCGCTTCACCAATGCGTATGCGGCCTGCCCGGTCTGTTCACCCACCCGCGCTAGTATCCTTACGGGCAAATATCCGGCGCGTTTGCACCTCACTGACTGGATTCCGGGGCGCAAGCAGTGGCCCTCGGCACGTTTGCTGACGCCTGCTTTTCGGCAGGAGCTCCCGCTGAATGAAGTGACCCTGGCGCAAGCTCTTAAACCACTCGGATACACATCCGCAAGCATCGGCAAATGGCACTTGGGAGGTCCAGCTTTTTATCCCGACAAGCATGGCTTCGACCTGAACGTGGCAGGCACCGACAAGGGTCAACCGCAATCCTATTTCGGCCCCTTCGACTTACCCAATCTGAAAGGCGGGTCGAAGGACGACTATCTGACCGACCGTTTGACGGTGGAAGCCGAGAAGTTTCTCGAAGTCAACCGGGACCGCCCCTTCTTTTTGTACCTCCCCGAGTTTGCCGTCCACCTGCCACTCCAAGCGAAGGCGGGCGCCATCGAGCATTATGCCTCCAAGGCGCGGGCAGACAATCCGCAGCACCACCCCGTTTACGCGGCCATGGTGGCCAGCCTGGATGAAAATGTGGGGCGCATCCTAAAGAAGCTGGATGAGCTGGGACTGGCTGAACGCACCATAGTCTTCTTCATGTCCGATAATGGCGGGCTCATGTACGAGAACCGCACCAGTGACGCAGTCACCTCCAATGCGCCGTTGCGCGCCGGGAAAGGGCACCTTTACGAAGGCGGAATTCGAGAGCCGATGATGATCCGCTGGCCGGGAGTCACCAAGCCGGGCAGCACCTGCGATGCTGCGGTGATCAGCACAGATTTTTTCCCCACCATACTCGAGATGGCTGGAGCGAAAGCCGATCCAAAACCTGCGGCAGATGGCCTGAGTCTGACGCCCTTGCTCCGGGGCGGGGCCATCCAACGGGATGCCATCTATTGGCATTATCCGCACTACGGCAATCAGGGCAGTGCTCCCTCCGGCGCCGTTCGATCAGGTAATCATAAGCTCATCGAGTTCTATGAGGACGGGCGGCTGGAGCTATACAACCTGGCCGAGGACCTGCGCGAGAGCCACAACCTGGCGCAAAGCAATCCGAAGCTTGCTTCGGAACTGCACGGCAAGTTGAAACAGTGGCGGGCGGCAGTGGGCGCAAGCATGCCCATTCCGAATCCACACTATGACCCCGCGACTGCCGACCAGGGGCTACGAGGCGCGAATCCTCCACCAGCGCCGGAACTGGAATAGAGTGGCCGCGCGTGATCATTCGATGAAGTAGAGGCGAGCGGACGCCGTGTTCGCCAGCAGTCGAAGACCCCAAGCCTGGGGATGCTCTTGAAATTCCATCGCGCCCAGATCACCCGGCCGGGTAAGCAAATAACGGACGCCGTGTTTCTTGAGCTCCAGCATGGCGGCCGCCCGGAGACTATGGCGTAGCGGGCGAT
>JBBSHP010000753.1:0-3366 GCA_038232555.1 Bryobacterales bacterium | reverse complement strand
GGACCAGACCTATATCGTGGACCGCCTGTTCGATCGTGCGAACCTCGTCCTCGGATCTGGCAAGAAGGCCCAAAAAGTGGAGATTAGTCGTGGACACCACTAAGAGTTCCGATCACCAACCGATCGAAGCGCCCAGCGGGCTCGATCTCCATCCCCAGCCACAGAAAGCCGTGCGTATCAGCAGGCGGACAAGCATGGCCATTGTTTCTGTGATTGTGCTTCTGCTGCTCGCATTCGCTTACGGCGGATACCGCCGAACACTTACCAATCAAGCCGCTGCTCGCGACGCCGGCCTTCCAAGGAACGTCACTCCGGCAACTCAGGCCGGCACGGAGTTCATGCAGGCAACTCCAGCAGGGATTGTGCCGTTAACCCGCGGTCATGCAGATGAGCTGCGTCAGCCCGATTCAACTTTGTCTTCCACGCCGCCATCCTGCGGCGCTGATCCGAAGACCGGACAACCGTATCGGTTCAATCCTCAGACGGGTCAACTCTGCGACGGCCTTCCCCAGGAGCGCGTCGTTGTACGCCAGCCAAACGCGGTGCCTACACAGACGGTCCCAATGACGCCGGTCGAGACGCCAGAAGAGCGACGCCTTGCCGCGGCCTACCGGCAAGAGCAGGAGGCCATTCAAGCGCCCACCAGCATCCACCATTCCTCCGCGTCCTCGTTTGGTCCAGGTAACACGATGCCCACTGCGCGCTCTGGATCAGATGACCTTTCTCAGGTCGAAGCCCTGAGCCGTGCCCTGGGCGCGCGGCAGGGCGGTAATCCCGGATCGTTGCCAAACGTACAGGCCGTCGAAAACGATTACGACACTCAGAACATGCAGTCCCGCAAAGAGGCGTTTCTGACTGCGTCCCGCAACCGCCAGGCGGACGACTATCTTCGCTCGACCCGCGAAGCGCCGCTCTCCCGATACGAGATCAAAGCAGGCTGGGAAATCCCGGCAGTTCTCGAACAGTCCCTCAATTCTGATCTTCCCGGCGAGTTGAAGGCGCTTGTCACATCAAACGTCTACGACACCGCCACGGGACTGTACCTCCTGATTCCTCAGGGTTCTCGTCTAATTGGAAAGTACGATTCCCATGTTTCTTACGGTCAGGACGGTGTGCAAGTGGCCTGGAGCCGCATCATCTACCCCGACGCTTCCTCGGTCGATCTCGACGGCATGATGGGGCTCAATTCCCACGGCAACGCCGGGCTGCGAGACAAGGTAGATCGGCACTATCTTCGAGTAGTTGGATTTTCAGTTCTCACGAGCATGTTCACCGCCGCCTTCGAGATCTCCCAAAGAAGCAGCCAAAGCGCTCTCACGTACCCCACACCAACTCAGACCGCTGGAAGCGCAGTCGGCCAGGAACTCAGCCAAACTGGCGCTCAAATTACGAGGCGCAACCTGAATGTGCAGCCCACCATTAAAGTCCCGGCAGGGTACAAGTTCACGGTACGCGTCAACCGTGACATTCTCTTCGAGGCTCCTTATGAACCGGTCCAACCGGGAGGTCGCCGGCCCTTTCAAATGCCGGTAAAGTGAGCGCCGAGATGTCGAAGTACAGCCATAAGGTCGGAGAGCTTTCGCGAGGCGTTGGTAGGCGTGAACTTGCGTACGGCAAATTGTTCTCACATGCGCCGTCGCTGACGGCGTCGGGAATGGCGTTTCAAGTCGGGTGGCAATCGGCCTCATCGAGTCTGCCATCTGCGGGCGGCCATCCCGGCTCCCGAGAGTCATAACGGTGAAAGTTTATGAATCCTGGTCCGATTCCCAGAGTTCTCAATCTAGCCGAGGCAGCCAGATTTGTGAGATGTTCTCGTTCGCACCTCTCCAACGTGCTCAACGGTAAGGTGCGCGACGTGCCACACCTTCCGTCCGTCCGCATCGGGCGGAGAGTGTTGTTTCGCCAAGAATCCCTTGAACAGTGGCTCCGCCTGATCGAAGGTGAAGACGCGAGAAGAGTCGGGTGATTTGGGCCGGGAGAAGTTGGTGGTAACATCCGGATCAGACCAGAAAATAGCGCCGGAGACGCCGGAAAGGAGAAACGTGCGTCGAAAGCGTTTTCAACGCGGCTGTCTGCGGAAGACCAAACACGGCCGCTTTTGGGTATGGATTGGAAAGTATTACGAGGATGGAAGGGGGCGATCAAAAGTCCTTGGGCATTGTGCGCAGATGACGGAAGGTGCGGCCTGGGCCAGGCTACAGGAGTTCCTGAACCCGATCAACGAAACTGCCGGATTTCGGCAGACGTTACCGACCGACTTTAAAGAATACGTCATGAATGTGTTCCTGCCACAGCGCCGCAAAAAATGGAAGGACTCCACAGACAAAACTACTACAGAACGTTACCAAGCGTATTTGGTTCCGGCCTTCGATGGTCGCCAATTGCGCGACCTGACGCGAGACCAGTTGCAGCGATTCCTCGACATCAAGACCAAGGATGGACTATCGAAGAGCGTTGTGAGTCATCTGCGTTGGGATCTGAATGCCGTTTTCAAAATGGCGGCTAATGATGGCCTCATTCAGGGCAATCCGGCGGGTTCGCTGGTGACACCGAAAGAGGCGAAGACTTTCGAGAAGCGCACTATGACCAAGGAGGAAATCCATTTGGGGTTGTCGGTATTGGATCTCCGGGAACGGATCGTCTTTTTGCTCGCCGTTCTGGTTGGAATGCGTCCTGGTGAGATCTTCGCACTCCGATGGGGGCGCGTTGGGCCAGACATGGTCAACATTATGGAACGGGTATACCGCAGGCTACCGAGCGATCCCAAGACGGAGCGAGGAAAACGAGTGGCTGCGGTTCCACCTGATTTGGCCACTGATATCGAGCAATGGCGTGAGGTTGCCATCGACCTCGGTCCGGAGTCGTTGGTGTTTCCGTCGGAGCGCGGGACGTTTTTGTCGCGCGACAATTTTTTGCGGCGGAACATTCATAACAGGTTGGAGAAAATTGGGCTGGGGTGGGTAAACTTCCAGGTGTTACGGAGAACCCAGGCCAGTTTGGGCCACAAAGAGGGTGTCGATCCGAAGGCCGCAGCGGACCAGCGGGGACACGCCATCGGCGTTGCCATCGACACGTATACGATGACCGATTTGGAAACCAAACAGCAAGCGGTCACAACGCTCGAAGAAGCGCTGCAATTGAAAGAAGGCAGCGCCCGATCCGGGTTTTCGAGGTAAACAAGGTAAGGTGGCTTACAGTTGAAATCCGTTAACCCTTGAAAAGATGGAGCGGGAGACCGGGGTCGAACCGGCGACGTCCAGCTTGGGAAGCTGGCATTCTACCACTGAATTACTCCCGCATGCCTTTTCTTTCAATGACTTCCAAAACCAATTTTCATCCTGAACACTGTTGGAACACTGCTATTCT
>JBBSHP010000752.1:0-3389 GCA_038232555.1 Bryobacterales bacterium | reverse complement strand
GTGATCTCCTGTCCACTTTCCAAGCCATAGAAAAACGCCGATGTCGGGAGCACCTCCAGGTTGCCGTAGTCGGACCGCGCCTTCGAAAACTTCTCGAACACCTCGGGATACATCAGGTAGCTCATCAGATCGGTCCGGCTCACCCGATGACCGATTATTTTTTCGACTTCGAGGCTGGTCTGCTCCAGATCCACCGGCGCGAGTTGGTCGCTCGGCCGACCTCGAATGGGAGGTTTACCTCGCAACACGAGCGCCTGCAGCTTGGGCGGCCAGCCACCTTCCGGCTCTCCCAAGGTTCCGGAAAGCATCTCGGCGACGGAGTTCGGCAGCGTGAGATTGTGATCCGGTTCCAGCTTTTCCAGATCGCGCACGGTCATGTCGTGGCTAACCAGAAACACCGCCAGGTCGCCCACCACCTTACTGGAGGGCGTCACCTTCACGATGTCTCCAAACGCCTGGTTGACTTCCGCGTAGGTTCGGGCGATCTCGGGCCAACGCGCCCCGAGTCCCATCGACTCAGCCTGTTCCTTTAGATTCGTGTATTGCCCGCCTGGCATCTCGTGCAGATATACTTCCGCCGTTCCGGCCAGCGGGGCGTTGTCGAAAGGCTTGTAGTAGCTGCGAACGGTCTCCCAATAATCGGCGCAGGTGTTCGCGGCATCCAGGTCGATTCCGCTGTCGCGCTCTCCGTGCATGAGCGCCGCGATCAGAGAGTTGAGATTGGGCTGGCTGGTGGTTCCGCTCATCGAGGCGATCGCCCCATCTGCTGCGTGCACGCCAGCCTCCGCGGCCTTCAGCACGGAAGCAGCGTTGATGCCACTGGTGTCGTGGGTATGAAAATGAATTGGCAGCCCGACTTCGTTGCGCAGCGTCTGGACCAATTTGAAAGCCGCGTAGGGTTTGCAGAGTCCGGCCATGTCTTTGATGCACAGGACGTGCGCTCCCATCTTTTCCAACTCTGTTGCGAGCCGGATGTAGTAGGCCAGCGAGTACTTCTCGCGTCGCGGATCGAGAATGTCGCCGGTGTAGCAGATCGCCGCTTCGCAAATCTTTCCACTCCTGCGAACCGCTTCCATGGGAACGCGCATGTTAGGCATCCAATTCAACGAATCGAAGACCCGGAAGATATCGATGCCCTGTTGAGCGGCTTCGGCGATAAACGCTTCCACAACGTTGTCGGGATAGGCGGTATACCCCACTGCATTCGAAGCGCGCAACAGCATTTGAAAACAGATGTTCGGAATGGCCTCACGAAGCTTGCGCAACCGGAGCCACGGGTCTTCCAGCAGAAAGCGCAATGCCACATCGAACGTCGCACCGCCCCACATTTCCAGGCTATACAGGTTGTGCAGATGATGCGAAACGTAGTTGGCGATGGCCAGCATGTCGTACGTCCGTACGCGTGTCGCCATCAGAGATTGGTGTGCGTCGCGAAACGTGGTGTCGGTTAGCAGCAGCCGTTTCTGAGAACGTGTCCACTCCGAAAACCGCTCGGCGCCCATTTCCTCAAGCAACTGCTTGGTCCCGGGCCGCGGTGGCGTAGAATCGTGCGCGGGTATGGGAGCGGAACGCAGAATGGCCGGCCGCGGCTTGTCCTTCACCTCCGGATTTCCGTTCACGATCACGTCACCCAGATAGCTCAGCAGCTTGGTGGCGCGGTCTCTTCTGATCGAAAACTCGAACAGACCGGGATTTTCCGCGAGGAACCCCGTGGTAGTCTCACCCGCTTGAAAGGTCGCGTGGTTAACGACATTATCAAGAAACGGAATGTTGGTCTTGACTCCGCGTATCCGAAATTCCCGCAAAGCGCGATCCATGCGCTGGCAGGCCTCCGGGAACTTACGGCCCCACGACGTCACCTTCACTAGCAGCGAGTCGTAGTACGGCGTGATAACCGCGCCGTTGTAAGCCGAAGCGCCGTCCAGTCGAATTCCAAAGCCAGCGGGTGACCGGTATGCGTGGATCTTGCCATAATCCGGGACGAAGTTATTGCCTGGATCCTCCGTAGTGACGCGGCACTGTAGCGCGAAGCCATGCACCGGAATTTCTTCCTGCCGGGGCAGCGCCATGGTGCTGCCGTGCAGCGTGTGCCCTTGCGCGATCTGGATTTGAGACCGCACAATATCGATGCCGGTAACCATCTCTGTGACGGTGTGTTCCACCTGCACGCGTGGATTCACCTCGATGAAATACCAACCGCCGGTCTCGGCATCGACCAGAAATTCGACGGTGCCCGCATTAGAATAATTCGAAGCGCGCGCCAAGGCGATCGCAGCGTCTGCGAGTTCTTTTCGAATCCTCGGATCCAGCCTGACCGCGGGCGCTACCTCGACCACTTTCTGGTTGCGGCGCTGTACCGAACAATCGCGCTCATAGAGGTGCAGAACCCCCCCGTGCTGGTCGGCCAGTATCTGGATCTCGATATGCCGCGCGCGCCGGATGAAGCGCTCCAGGAACACCGCATCGTTTCCAAAAGCAGCCCCCGCTTCTTGGCGAGCTTCGTCCAGCTTGGCATCCAGATCCTCGGGCTTTTCGACCACGCGCATGCCCCGGCCACCGCCGCCAAAGGCAGCTTTAACGATCAGGGGGAATCCGATTTCGTTGGCCAAAGTCTTTGCCGTGGCCGGATCCGTGATGGCTTGTTCCGTTCCTGGAACCACCTGAATGCCGGCCTTGATGGCGAGATTACGCGCCGCCGTTTTGTCCCCGAGCAGCTCCAGCAGCTCCGCGAGCGGGCCCACAAAGGTGATGCCAGCGCGCTCACAGGCCCGAGGCAGATCCGGGTTCTCCGCTAGAAATCCGTAACCCGGGTGGATCGCGTCCACGCCTTTTTCGCAAGCCAGCGCGACGATCCCGTCAACGTCCAGATACGCTTGGACAGGCCCCTTCCCTTCCCCGATCAGGTAGGCTTCATCGGCTTTGAAGCGGTGTAGGCTCAGCCGGTCTTCCTGCGAGTAGACGGCGACGGTGCGCAGCTTCAGTTCGCTAGCGGCGCGAAAGATGCGAATCGCAATTTCGCCGCGATTTAATGCGAGTAATTTTTTCATCGACATGCTGGTACAGCCATGTTTGAAGATTACCGCAGGCCATTTCTCGGCACACTGTTACGCTAGAGTTATGGCGCTAGCGGAATCCTTCTTCGGCCAGAAGTTTGGCATGACCGGGCACGATTTGCAGAAACATCTGCCTGAAGCGCTCTCGGCCGGCGGCGATACGCGGATTTTACTTTTTAGCAGGCCGCGACCGGCTTAAAGCTGGATCGGGAATCCACTTGCCGAAGTAGATGGCATGTGCCATGTTGTATGGTATGTACTTGAAGATAGACAAGGCGGGCCGCATCATTCTTCCCAAGCCCGTCCGGGAACGGCACGGATTTAACGCGGGCCGTG
>JBBSHP010000751.1:0-3390 GCA_038232555.1 Bryobacterales bacterium | reverse complement strand
GTTCGAGCGCGCGGATCACTTTCTGTGCATCGTTTTGATGAATACGGGCTGATGCTGCCGGATCGAGCCGGGAGAGGATCCGATGCAAGCTTCCCCGGCGTTTCTGTTCACGCTGCATGAGGCCGGCTCGCAGGGCCTCCTGACGCTCGGGGGCGGGTGACAAACCCTCCAGCAGCGCCCGCAGATAGAAGCCCGTGCCGCCCACCAGAATGGGTAGGCGCTCGCGGCCTGCGATCTCCTGCAAGGCGATGCGAGCGGCGCGCGCAAAAGCTCCCGCACTGAAGAGCTGATCGGGATCCAGCACATCGATCAGGTGATGCGGAACCTCCCGGCGTTCGCTGACTGATGTCTTGGCCGAGCCGATGTCGAACTGACGATAAATCTGGACCGAATCGAAATTGACGATTTCGCCCGCGAAGCGATCGGCGATTTGAAGGGCCAGCTCACTCTTGCCGGAGGCGGTGGGACCGAGAACAACAACCAGCGGAACAGCCAGGCGTCACCGGGGTGTCTTGAAAGGCTGACACATTCGTTCGAACTGCTGCTTTTGGTCGGCAGTCAGCACCGCCCGGATGCGGTTCTTGCCGGTCGCTCGATAATCGGCGATCTGAGTCTGCAAATCCAGATTGTATCGGGACATGTCATCCAGGATCAATCGAATCGCATCGGCTTGCGTGGGACTGAGACTCAAATCGCTGTGCAGGCGGCTATAAGTGATTTGAGTTCCCGGAATGGTCGAATCCGGAGGCCTTTGCATCTTGGCTCTCATGACCAGGGCTCCCGATACAGCGCCGGTCATGAAGATCAACAGCAACGTAGCCAGAATTCGTGGGTTGCGCCACGATGCGCGGCGCGAGTCAGCAAGCATCCCGCTATTCCTGGTAACTGGCTAAGTTCACCAGAACCGCGTCCCGATCGGGCGGACGAGCAGTTCCATTCTCAACCTGGGTACGGGGGAGCTGCGACGTGATCACGTCCGGCTGGGGGGTCTGATCGGCTGTTTCTGAGGTAACCAGGTAGGTCCCAAGAACCAGCACCAGGGCAGCGCAGGAGTAAGCCAAACGCCCCCCCAGCACCGGACCGAGAAATACAGACCAGAACGAATCGGGCTTCTGTTCGTCAATACGATTCAAAACCCTGGAGTAGAAACCGGCGCGAGGCTCCCGCTGGCTGGTATCGCGGAAAGCACGCAGCTGTTCACTCTGTCCAGCTAAAGCCCCCAGCTCTTCCTGGCATGAAGAACACGCCGCCAAATGGGCATGAAACTCTTCAGGAATACCAGAGTCGTTGGACTTACTTAGAAATGCCTCAAGGTGGTCCCTGACTGACTTATGCATAACTCTTCCCTTATTCACCCGCCTACGAGGGCGGGCAAAAGTAAACTAACTTTTCATCTTACGGATCGAGGCGTCCGCTTATTTTTGTGGTACTCAGTGCCTTCGTCGAATTACGCCGGGATGGTGTTGCTTCCCCGGTTTAAGCGTTGGGCCGCTTTCAGCAACTTCTGGCGTGCCCGAAACAATTTTACCTTGATTGTATTTTCGTTCAGGCCGGTCATTTTGGACAACTCGTCCACGCTGTGCCCTTCCACTTCCTTGAGCATCAACAGACTGCGGTCATCGGCGGACAACTTCTCCAGCAGCTTCATCAAAAAATCCCGCTGAGACAGGCGCACATCCACCGGCGTGGACTGTTCCGAAGCGCTCTCGTTGTTCTCCATGCGGAGCGAATCTTCTTCCGAGAAATCGCTTTCGTATACCAGCTTCCGCACGCGCTTCTTGCGTAGATAGTCGTAGCACTCGTTTACCGTTATCTTATAAATCCAGGTCAGAAGCGAGCTACGAAAATCGAAGTTCCTGATAGAAAAATAAATCTTGGCAAAAACCTGCTGAGCAATGTCCTCGGCATCGTTATGATTGCGAAGAATCCCGTAAATGATTGAAAAAACCTTGGCTTGATAGCGTTCCACGATCTCGCGGAACGCGATCTCGTCGCTGGCCTGAATGCGGCGAACCAGGGCCGCTTCTTCAGTATTGCGATGATCCACTCTGATTCTTGCCCGGGGCTGTTCGCCAGTTGCGGGGAAGGGAAGAACTGCGCTCAAGCCGTTCATACAAATGACCAGACGCACCCCAAAGGCTGTCGGTTGCAAGCATCCTATAGGTGCAGTCTAGCATTCAGCAGGGTCTGCAATACTGTCCTGGCGACCACCGCATTGCCCTCCGCAGTGGGATGCAGCCCATCACGCTGCATCAGTTTGGGATTACCGCCCACCCCCGCCAGCAGAAAACCGATCAGGGGAATCTTGTACTTAGCGGCCAACGCCTGGTAGATGCCCTCGAACGGCCGGATGTACTCGCGTCCATAGTTGGGTGGCAGCGTCATTCCAGCCAGGATCACCCGCACGGACCGGGACTGCAACCTAGCGATTATTTGATCGAGATTGGTTCGGGTAGTTTCCAGCGGGAGCCCCCGCAGGCCATCATTTCCGCCAAACTCCAGGACAACGACCGACGGACGGTACGAGAGCACTTCAGCGACCCGGTTCAGCCCGTCTGTGGTGGTGTCGCCGCTGACCCCGGCATTGACCACCCGCCACTTCAGTCCCCGCTTATCAAGTTCTTTTTGTAAAAAATCGGGATAGCTGGACCCGGGATCCGCCCCCGAAACCCGCGGTCAGGCTGTCCCCGAACGCCACCAGAACACGCCGGCTGTCGGGCGCTGGAGAGAAACCCCAACCGAATTGAAGCATCAAGCCCGCCATCAGGATTACGGCGCGTGCTCCCACCATCCCGCTCCTCAATAATTGATTTTTACAGCAAACTGCAGGACCCGCGGATCGTTCACTGCCGTAATAAGGCTCAACGCGGCACCCTAAGAATCGGGGGAGTTTACGGAAGCAATTCTTCCAAGCTGTTAACGTCAAGGAATTTCATGGCCAGGTCTTCGAGTTGCGATTCTCCTTGCTCGACACCTTGTTGCAAACCCTGCTCATACTCCCGGCGGAACAAGCTATGATTTCGGATATCTTCGGTTATTGGCATTTTGCTTACCTCTTGTTCGACTATATCAAGGTCACGCAGACCCGCTAGTGTAGTGCGGCAAGCAGAATACCGATTATGCAGCAGACCGATGTGCTAGGCATGAACACACCACTCTGCGGTGGTTCGGTGTTGCATCCCACGCCGGGGACAAGCGAAACCTGCGTTGCGGCTGCCGGAATAACCGACGCGATTACCGCCGCACTACACTAGTATAGCGTATCACTTAAACATATCCATGTGATTATGTTTTCTGATAAGCTTGCCGTGTGGCGAGTCTATCAAGACATTCCTGTCTCTTTCTGACCGATGCCGAAAAGCAAACGCTGGATCGGTTGCGGAACTCCCG
>JBBSHP010000750.1:0-3394 GCA_038232555.1 Bryobacterales bacterium | reverse complement strand
TGAGGGGCGCGCCTGGGTATGATTTTCAAACGCAAAAAAAGCAAAACATCAAGGTCAGCCGCAGCTTCAGCAGCGAATCGATAAAGAAATCGATGATCTAATGGCCGTGACTTACGGAGTGCAGCGGGAACCCGGCGAGGACCGCGATCAGTTCCTGGCGCGGGCAACCGGGTTGACGCCGGATTTAGCGCACCGGATGGTGACGAAGGCAATTAACCGGGGCATGGAAGAGATTGGCCGGGGTGAGGCGAAGTTCACTATATGACGGCGGTTTCCATCACGGTCGCCACCGGCATCGAAGCCACTTGCGGAATCCGTAAGTCGCGCACCACCGCACGGGCGCGATTGCCAAAGCAGCGCACAGCGGACTGGTTGCGGTTGGCCGGGGCGGCTGCGACAGTCAGGAACGATCTGCGTTCAACTGCCGGGGCCCACCGTAGACAACGCCCTGAGGCTGTGTTCCGACGAGCAGCTAACCCAGTTACTCACCGGCCTACGCACCGTGATCGGCACCAGCGCGGATCGCTTACGACTGGCGCTAAAGAAATGAACGCCCAATTCCAAGCCGTTCAGATCGATCCGCACTACTCGCCGGGCTTCTACGCTGAATGGTGGAATCTGAGCGAGTCCACCGTGCTCCGCTGGTTTCAAGATCAGCCCAACGTGCTGAAGATCGGCAAGGAATCGAAGAACGGAAAACGCACCAGATGCGAGCTGCGCATTCCGTTGTCTGTGGCCATGCGTGTTTATCACGAGCACACGAAATGAGTATCCTGAGTGCCTATGGAACTTAACCTCGAACGCAGGCACTCACCCCAATGCCCGGATCGGGCCAAGGGGCCTCATTTTCTGAAATGCCGCGGAACTTGTAAGCTTCGGGCCGTCGGCTACGACGACGAAGGCAACCGCATCCGCGAATCGCTGAAGACCAGGGATCTCGGACTCGCTAGCAGACGACTGGGCAAGCTCCTCGAGTCGATTGAGGCGGCTAAACGGGCCAAAACCGAAGGCCCACCCAAGCCCCTCAAAACGGTCGTGGATGCGGCGGCCGCATTCCTTCTGAAGCATAGTTCGAAGGCGCTGGAGACGCAGCGGAAGTACAGCCGGGTGTTGAGATTTTTCTCGGACTACTGCGATCGAATCTCAATTCGGCTCGTGGAAGAAATCACGGTCGAAAGCTTGGACGGCTACGTCCTCGAACGGCGGAATGCAAAGTGGACCTGGTTGAAGGAGATCGAGACCTTGCGCCAGTTCGGATCCTTTTGCCTCAAGCGGAAATGGATCGAGGAAAATCCGTTCTTAGAGCTGGAGAGACCGAAGATTCATCAGGCCAACGACATCGACCCGTACACTCAAGATGAACTGATCCGAATTATCGCGGCGTGCCACCGGTTCGGCCGGCATTCGTACGAACGTAGCCGGGCCCACGCAATGGTGGTGGTGATGCGGTACTCCGGCCTGCGCATCGGCGATGTGATGACGCTATCCAGGGATCACGTTCAAGGCAACTACATCGTTAAGACGGCGTTGAAGAACAAGAAAAGAATTCAGGTGGAAGTCCCTGCCGTGGTACTTGAGGCTCTGGCGAAGCTACCGCAACCTAAGGCTGCGCCACGCGATTCAAGATTGTATTTTGCAAGTGGAAGTTCCAGCGTCCGAAGTTTGGTTAAGGGCGCGGAAAGAACATTGAAGGCTGTTTTTGATTTAGCTGGGGTTGAGCGGGCACATGCGCATCGTTTCCGCCACAGCTTGGCAAGTGAACTAATAGGGAAAGGCGAGGCTGTCGGGATGGTTGCATCCATCCTGGGTGACAGCCCCGCTATCATCAGCCGGCACTACGCGAAGTGGACGCCCGAATATCAACGTTTGCAAGACAATGCGATTCGGAAAATCCATGGCACAAATTTGGCACAGGCTGAAGAACCGGTAATTACGTGTTGATTTCAAAGAACTTAAATTGGTGGCCAGGGACGGAATCGAACCGCCGACGCCAGCCTTTTCAGGGCTGCGCTCTACCGACTGAGCTACCTGGCCGGAGAATTTCATTCTACCAAAGAGCTACGCGCCACTGCCTTTCTAAACATGCTAAAGTTCCCGGGAGCGTCGGCGATCTTAATTCAACATCGACCTGCCCTATCAGGCGCCTAGTCGCCCTACGAATTCGACCCGTAGTGGCTTGGGAAGCCCGGCATTCTCATCTGGACACGGTGAATCGCCAGTGGCGTCGCAGGTATTTCTACTGTTTAGAAGATGCAGCGAAGTGTATAGGGTCTCGGTTGCTCGGGGCTGCAACGGAGACCCGCATCTGATACTGTGAGGCTGGAGAATTTCGTGTCCTTGCTTTCCAAAGTATTCAAACGTGCCCGACTTATGCGCTTTGCTGCCGTGGCTTGCCTGCTTGGGGCTGGTTCAGTTGCCGTTGTCAGTTCTGCCGACAACATCAGAAAAGTACGCTTTTGCACATTGCCGATACCCACGCTCAATTGGATACGCATTGGGAATATCTTCCCGAAGATCCCTCTCGCCTGCATCAAATGGGTGGCTTTGCTCGAATCCGCGCGGCGTTAGATGAGAAGCGATCGAATGCGCCAGGTGCAGTATTTACCGTTGACGGGGCGATACATTTCAAGGTTCGGCGATGGCTGCTTGGACGAAAGGGGAGGCGATCGTAGCTCCTTTTAATGCCCTTCACGTCGATGTGGGAACTGCTGGGAATTGGGAAGTGGTTTACGGCCCCGAAGTCTTTCGAAAGCTGATGGGCGAGGTATCTGAGAAGGTCGTCTGTTATAACTTCGAAGAGAAGATCTCAAAAGGCGACTGTTTCCACCTTCGGTGGTTCTTGAAAAGGACGGCGTGAAGGTCGCATTCGTAGGCCTAACGGACCCCACTACGACGACGCGTCAGGCTCCCGCAGAGGTTGTGGGGCTCGATTCGACGCGCCTTGATGGCCCTTCGCGAATTCGTTCAGAATCTCAAACGAAGAGAAAAGCCTGACCTAATGGTGTTGGTCGATCACACGGGCCTCGCTCCTTCGGTGCAGCTTGCTCACGACATCCCGGAGTTCGATGTCGTTCTGAGCGGCCACACGCATGAACGAGTCTACAAACCGATTCTGGTAGGAAAAACGATAGTCGTAGAACCGGGTTCGATGGGTTCTTTTTTTGGGCAGCTCGATCTGACTCTAAAGGATGGCGCAATCGATAGCTATGAGTATCAGTTGGTGGGCATCGAGGCGACGCACTACCAGGAAAACCCTGACGTAAAGAAGCTGATCGAGAAGGCGGAAGCGCCGTTCCAGGAGCGGCTGAATGAGGTTGTCTTCGGCACTTGGCAAGAGTGACCCAGTAGTGCTCGGTTGAAGTAACCCAGGTGAAGAACGGAACTGGGAATGTGA
>JBBSHP010000749.1:0-3402 GCA_038232555.1 Bryobacterales bacterium | reverse complement strand
GTAGTAGGGAATGCGTTTGGCCTCGAGATAGTGACGCAGCCAGATCCCTTCGGCGTCGCCGGGATTCACCGCAACATCAATGCGGCCGCGATGATCGAACCCTAGAGACTCGTGAACAGTGGTCTGCCCTTCCGCGCTGATCGGCAATGGGTGCTTAAACCATTTGGCGAACGCGACTTCCAAAGGTTTCAGGTCCTTGGCCGGCAGCAGTGAACCGTTGCCGTCGTAATGGACCATGCTCTTGAACGTGTAATCGGTATAGGGCTCGAGCCGGGTAGCCTGCTGGACACCTTGCAGAGCTTGCTCATATCGGGCGATGGACGCCAACTCCCCGATCAGTCTGGCGCGTGTATGGGCGAGATTCAGGTTCATTCGCCGGAGATTCAATTCTTGCTGAATCGGTTCGAGCGAGGTCTTTGCCGTGATGCCATCGACTACCAGCTTCTGCGCTCTCTGGAGCTTCTCTATTTGACGCTCGACGCGGCGCTGGGCAGCCGCCACCATGTCGTCCGCCATCTGCTCGCTCAGGTTTTGGACGGGCATCTCGCCGTATAACATCCGGGCGAGAATCACGTCGTCCTGAGCATCGGATAGTTTGGCTTCGGCCTCCTCCACGCGAATGCGAGGAAGAGCACCTGCCTTAACCAGATCCGTTACCCTTTCGATCTCCGCTTTGGCTTGCTGAATCTCTTTACTCTGGAGCAATTCCGACGCCGACGGGGGTTGTGGGCCCGTGGTATTAGCAGCCTGCATTAGAGGGCCAAACCACAATGCGATTAGCGACAAAAGTAGTGGACAGGATTGGCGCATTGTCTGCTTGTATTGTAGCATAAAGAGAGGCGAAAACCATCCGAAAAAGCAACACTGTCCTGCAACCGGTAGCTCTCGATCTGAACGTCCCAAATTGGCTGGTAGCGGTTCGGGCCGCCGTATCCAAAAAGGCCACCGACGTCCACGTCTTAGACCTCCGGGAGGTCACATCCTTTGCCGATTTTTTCATAGTCTGCTCCGGAGCGAATCCCCGGCAGATCCAAGCCATTAGCGAAGAGGTTGGACTCCAATTAAAAGAACGAGGCGAATACCCGGTCAGCGTGGAGGGGTTTGAAAACGCCGACTGGATTTTGACAGACTACGGCGACTACCTGATCCATGTCTTCTCCGAGAAAGCGCGCACTTACTACGATCTCGAAAGGCTTTGGAGTCACGCGAAGACCGTCGCCATTCCCGAGCCATCACTCCACGAACCGTCCGAATAAACGGCAGTTACTCTGGCCAGTGTTGAATTAATCTTTCGCCCGACCTAACAATAGGAACGTGGCGACGGAACTCATCAACATTCCACTAGCGATGCTGGCCGTGTTCGGTTGCGCAAAACTGCTGGCGGAAGTCTTCGAAAAGCTCAAACAACCTGCGATCGTGGGCGAGATCATAGCTGGAGTAATCATTGGTCCGAGCGTGTTGGGCTGGGTCCATCCGAATCCGGTCCTCTCGGCGCTGGCTGATCTGGGCGTACTGTTTCTGCTTTTCCGCGTTGGTCTGGAAGTCAAGACTAGAGAGCTCATGCGAGTGGGCCCGGTTGCCAGCTTGGTGGCCTTGCTCGGCGTGATCACCCCCTTTCTTCTGGGCTGGGGAATCATGGCACTGTGCCATATGCCGCATATCGAGTCGGTCTTTGTGGGCGCGGCGATGGTCGCAACCAGTATCGGCATCACCGCCCAGGTTCTGGCCTCCAAGGGGCTGTTGAACCAGCGGGCCAGCCAGACGATACTCGCCGCCGCGGTGATCGATGATATTCTCGGGCTGATCGTCCTGGCGATCGTCACCAGCCTGGCGCGAGACCGTGTCAATGTACTCGATCTGGTAATTACCGCGCTGTTGGCGATCGGCTTCACGGGGGTTATCGCGCTGTGGGGTACTCGCTTATTCGGCCGCTTGATTCCTGGCGTAGCGTCCAGGCTCAAGGCGGGCGAAGCGCAGTTTAACGTTTCGCTGGTGGTGCTTTTTGCGCTTTCCGTGCTCGCGGTTTACGCCGGTGTGGCGGCCATCATTGGAGCGTTCCTGGCCGGCATGGCGATCTCCGATACCGTCGAGCCGCGGGTTCGCGACCTCACTCATGGAGTCACGGAACTGCTGGTGCCCTTCTTTCTGGCCGGAATTGGATTGCGGATCGACCTCATGGTGTTTAAGGACCCACCCACTCTCGTCCTCGCCTTGGTGATCCTGGCTGCGGCCATCGTCTCAAAGCTAGTGGGCTGCGGGTTGGGGGCGATCGGGTGGGGCTGGCCCGAGGCTCTGCGTATCGGGGTGGGGATGATTCCCCGGGGCGAGGTCGGTATGGTGGTCGCGCAACTCGGCCTGGCGATGGGAGTGATCGAGGGGCCGGTGTATGCAGTAGTGGTATTTATGGCCGTAGCCACTACCTTGATCGCTCCGCCCTTGCTGACTCTGACGTTCCGTGGTGTGACCCGCGGAGTTCCCATCGAAGACTTTCAGATCGGCTGAGCAGAGTGTCGCGTCTTAAGGACGCTGACCCGCGATGGCACTGCATGCGCCTCGAACCGCATTTGCGAGGATGCGAGTGGAGCTGCTATACACCAGGTCTGATTTTTTATCGAACACCGCCACTTTGTTGCCGTGTACAAACGGGGTGGCCGGGCTGACGGCCTCATGATCCAGTCTGACAAGGTAGTCGGCCTTTTCGCGGTCTGCCGTCACGATGACTTGCGGGCAGCGCTGCGTGAAGCTCCTGATCACATCCTGGCTTTACGGACTGTTGCCTCCCGTAAACGACAGGGCGCTCTTCGCGTCCCCGGCGGCAGCATCGTTGGTCAGATTCAGTGCCTGGCTCTCGGTGATGAACACACGCGGCTTCTCGGCGGCGACGGCAGCCACGGCGGCGAGCATTGCGGTACACGCGAAGGCAGTCTTCATGGGCTTCACTGCCTGCAAGAGACGCGCGAATGCGGCAGCGGGTTGCATTCTGGTAGAGTTTTGACATGAGAAAAGCACACGGGGAGCTATAACACACATGTTGAAAATCCGGCATGCTCTATTCGCCGTGGCGACTTGCACCGCCGGGCTGCTGTTCGATGCGACAGGCCGTCAGGCAAAGGCAGAACAGATCGTTGCTCTTACCACGCAAAATAGTTTACTGAGATTCGACAGCGCCGCGCCGGGAGCGGTGCTTAGTAGCACTCCCGTTACCGGATTACAACCCGGCGAAGCGCTGCTGGGAATCGATTTCCGCCCGGCTAATGGTCAGCTATACGGGCTCGGCAATGCCAGCCGTCTTTACACGATTAATCGCTAACGGGTTTAGCAACTTTCGCGTCCGCTTTGAGCACCCCATTGACGGCGGGTAGTTCGTATGGGCATCGATTTCAATCCAGTAGTGGACCGGCT
>JBBSHP010000748.1:0-3404 GCA_038232555.1 Bryobacterales bacterium | reverse complement strand
GCAACTACGTAGTCACGTGCTCTGGTAAATGCCCCAAGGACCTCGCCAGGCTCTCGCAGGCATTACCACGGATTTCTCAGGCGCCTTTGCCCGTCCTGCTGACCTACTTGCCCTCCAAAGGCTTAGTTCCACATTCCGAACGGTATATTCTCGGTGCAGCTAGTCTGAACGCGTTCGTGCCCCAGCTTCCTCCAGGCCCTGTCGCGTTCCAGTTCGGAACCGAGGCTACCCTCGGTCACTACGGCCCGCCCTCTGCCGCGGAGACGCTCGTCATTTTTTCGTACCCCACACCACAGATTGCGCGCCAGCAAGCCGCCGAGTTTAAAAAATTGCCTGGGGCCGTGGTGAAGCGCACGGGTCCCCTGGTGGCGGTCGTGCCCTCGCCCCAAGCTCCCGAAAATGCCGCCCGGCTCCTAGCGCCCATCGACTACCGGGCCTCTGTCTCCCGGGACGTACAGCCCCCCATCATTGTTCGCCCGGCCAGCGTTGGGAACATGCTGATAGCCATTTTCAAGCTTTCAGGCATTGTGGTAGCCTTCTGTGTGTTGTCTGGATTGGTATTCGGAGCCTTCCGGTTCCTTTCCGGCCGCTTTGGTGGTCCAGGTGCTCAGGGTGCCATGACGGTGCTTCACCTAAGCGCCAAGTAACTGCCCCGGTTTCTCTACCTTAGGAACCAACGCGATTGGTTTTTCACAGTTTATTCGATACTTTTCCACATTGGCGAAAATCATCCAAAGCCCGTAAGTCATTTCGCTAACTAGGTTTAGATCCGCTTTAGCGCCGCACCTTTTTTGCTTGACTGAAAACCGCCCCCGTCCTATCATCCAATCACCAACAGGTTTTGACGGACAGCGTTTCCGTTGAATCTGATTCTCCCAAGAACATCACCCTGCCAAAACAGGGGCCTGGTTTCAGGCAGATGCGAATGCTCACCCCTCGAAAGGTGAGCATTCGATTTTGATGACTCCTACAATTTCTTGAGGTCTTCCGTGAGAGCTTTCAACCCGCGTTTGCGATAGATCTGGACCAGTCTCTGCTCTTCCGCCGACGACGCCAGCACCTTCTGGAAGCGGGGGTCGGCCAGATCCGATCGGCTCGGAATCCAGATAGCACCGTCCGCGAACTCCACGTTGCTCACGAACCCCGTCATGCCCGCAATGGCCAAGCCTGGCCTCTGTGGAAATTTAAGCGTGGTGTCCTTCAGGATTTGGCTCTTCTGCCCTGGGGCAAGACTCAAGTTGGCGGGAACCGAGCCGGCCAGAAACTCCCGTCCCTGGCGATCCTGCAGGATCCAGCCAATCTCCAGGTAGCGGATGTCCCGGTCCGAGTGATTGGTCACCTCGAGCCGCGGAGCACGGGCCTCATTTCCAGCCACGCGCGCGGTCCCGTCACTGGGTTCCACCGGCGAATCCGGGAGCCGCAAAAACGCGAAGCGCACCTCACGTTCCGGGTCGAAGTTGGTCGCCCTCGCTCCCCGCACCACCAGCACATCCGTGTCCGGCCGCACCGTCTGCCGGGAAAGAATCCCCAGCATCTCGTTCTGCAACTTCTGAGCGCCGCCTTCCGCCAGCACGGCTTTGAAGTAACGCCGGTCCCGTCGCGCTTCCAACTCGGAGACGGTCAGCATGCGCCGTGAACTCAGCTTGTCCGGACCGTAAAACGAGAGATCGTCAAACAGCACGCCATCTAAGCCTACCTGGACCGGCGCTCCGTTCCCGGCCTGCAGCGGCCGCAACAGCCGCAGGTCCATCCGCACCGGAAAAGTCTCGCCTGGCGCCACATCCAGGCTCGATAGCGTCACCGAGCCTTTCCCCCCCGGTGTAACTTCCTGCGCGGTTACCAGCAGCGTGATCCCGCGGATTCTCCGCTGGCTGGAGTTGCGCAGAGACAGCCCCGCATGTAGATCCAGCACCATCGCTCCGCCCCGGGCGGATTCATTTGAGTCGCCGTAGTCGGATCCGAGAAAAGCCACCGGCGAGTCCTTCGGAAAGTCGATCTTGGGGAGGACGGCGCCCCAGGCGGTCGCCCCCCACAGCCACAACCCCGCGATGGTAGCCCGCCTACTGTGCATAATACACACGGTTGGTGGTCACCTGATCTGTATCGGCATCCACAAACCGAACTCCGGCCGAGCCTTGCAGGTTGACTGAGATACTGGACCCCTGCGGATGCAACAACGTCAGCGCCCCGCCGTTCTCCTTGATTCCGATCGACCCCGGAGATGCTTCCAGCACAACTTCCGAACCCCGTAGCGGCGCGCTCCGCAGAACTTTTCCAATCCTCTCGAAACGAATGCCTTTCAGTGCATGGATCAGTTGGTCCGTCTCCTGCCTGGGCAGTTGCACCCAGAGGGCGGTCATCGCCACCACCGTGGCGCCTGCCAGCACCAGCCCTGCGTGCGCCGCCAAACCTGACTTCGCCCGCGGGCTCTTTTCGAAACCCGCAATGCATTCGCCCGCAGCCAAACCCACCCGGATGTTGCCCGTCATCTCGTCGCTAAGCCGGGCCCAATTGAGACCGTCCGGTGTCTCGGCAGCCAGGTCCCGAATCCGCTCCCGCGCAACCTTTAGCTCAGCAACCGCCTCGCTGCAGACCGTGCATCGGAGCACATGCCGTCCCACCCGCCAGCGCTTCCACGCATCCAGGTCGTCCCCGGCGAACAATGCCAACTGAATCTCGTCAGGATGCGTCATTACCAGATCCCTCCCGACCAGATCCCTCGCGAGCCCGTCGCTCCGTCACCAGCCGGTTCCGCTCCACATAGCGCTTGAACTTGATGCGTGCATTCGCAATGTGGGAGCGCACCGTAGCCTTAGAACAGTTCATCTGCCGGGCCACTTCATCAGCCGGCAACCCTTCCACATCCCGCAGCAGCAGTGCCGTGCGCTCACGAGCGGTTAATACCTGCAACCCCTCTTCCAGGTAGGCGCGCTGCTCGGACCGCAGCACCGCCTGCTCCGGGCTTTCCGACGGCTCCCGTAAGGGCTCGATCAGAGTATCGATATCCGAGAAGTTGACCTTGCCATGCCGCCGCATGAAATCAATCGCGGTATTGCTGGCGATCCGGGACAGCCAATGCGCGGCTTTCAGCGGATCCTTCAACTGCTCCTGCCGCTGGAGTGCCTTGATGAACGCCTCCTGCGTGAGGTCCTGCGCGTCCGCGACATTGTTCACAATGCGGTAAATCAGCAGGAAAACTCGCCGTATGTTGTCCGAAATAAAGCGGCTTTGCTGTTCGTGCCCCGCCGGGACGGTGATCTCGCTCTGGGATGGGATGCCGCGCTCACTCATTGCGCTATGAAAAGCCCCCTCGAGGAATGGTGCCGCCATAGCCATAGTTCTAATAACTGCTGACGCGAAATTCTACCAAACGTGCAGAATCTTCTGTCAGGACAAAGCTCAGG
>JBBSHP010000747.1:0-3404 GCA_038232555.1 Bryobacterales bacterium | reverse complement strand
GCTCCATGGTGTTTGGCCGCAATGCGCTTGGCAAGACAATGCGTGCAGGCGGATGGGGCTATGTGTTTGGTGACGAGGGTGGCGGTTTTGACCTGACCCGTCAGGCATTGCGAGCCGCTTTGCGCATGGAAGAAGGCTGGGGCACCGCGACAACGCTGCGCCGGATGTTGCTGGATGAAGCGGGCGCGCCGGACGCGAACGATTTACTGCACCGGTTCTACACAGCGGAGTTCTCCAGGCCTCGCATCGCGGCTTTCTCCAAGCTGGTGGATGAAGCGGCGGAGCGTGGCGATGAGGTCGCGCGGGGGTTGCTGGATCGCGCTGCTCGCGACTTGAACAACCTGGTGCTCGCAGTACAGGAACAGCTATTTCAATCCGATGAGGATCTGTCCGTGGCCTATGTCGGCGGTGTCTTTCGCAGCCGCACGCTGCTCGCGCGTTTTAAGGAACTGAACCGCCATGTGCGTCCCCCTGTGTATGGTCCAGCGGCGGGCGCCCTGATTGAGGCTTATCGCGCTGCCAGGCTGAGCCCGGTGCTAAGCCTAGTCCCCGATAACGAAAAATGAGAACACTACTTGTATTTATGATGGCGGGGTGCCTTCCTGCCGCGCAACCAGACTGGGGCACTATCGAGAAGCACGCGGTGGATGTGCTGCAGCAGTACATACGCATTGCTTCGGTAAATCCTCCCGCCAACACGGCTGCAGCCGCTAAGTTCATCCAGGCGGAACTGGAGCACAACGGTCTGAAGCCCACCATATATGCAAGCGGACCGGGCGGCCAGACCAACCTGGTCGTAAGGCTGAAAGGCCGCGACCCATTCAAAAAACCTCTACTGTTGCTGAATCATTTCGATGTAGTGCCGGTGGATGCGAAGGCTTGGGATCTCGATCCGTTCGGGGGCATTGTGCGCGATGGATTCATCTGGGGCAGAGGCGCGCTCGATATGAAGGGAATCGCGGTTCAGCAATTAACGGCATTGATCGCGCTTAAGAACTCAGGCGTGCAACCTGCGCGCGATATCGTCATGCTTTCGACCGCCGATGAAGAGACGGGCGGCGAGCTGGGAATGAAGTGGATGATCGCCAACCATTACCCGGAGATCGACGCCGAGTACGTGCTGGATGAAGGCGGACTGGGCTCGCGCGATGCGCTCGCTTCCAACAAGCTGGTTTTCGGGATATCCGTGGGCGACAAAGTAATCTTGTGGCTGCGGGTAAGGGCTAAAGGAACGGCAGGCCACGGCTCACAACCAATACCCGATAACGCGAGTATGATCCTGCTACGGGCCCTTGATAAAGCGCTGGCGGTTCCGGAGGGCGGCAAGCAGAACGCCGTAGTCGCCCGGATGAAGACCGCTATCGGAGTGCCTCTTGCGAAGAACAAATTCACCTCGGCCATCGAGCGAAACACAATTTCTTTGACCACTCTGTCCGCGGGTGTGGGGTCTCCTCCAAAGGTGAATGTGATTCCTTCGGTGAGCGAAGCTACGCTGGACTGCAGGCTGCTGCCCGGAACCAATAGCGATGAGTTCCTGTCCGACATTAAGGCGCGTATCAACGATCCACGCGTAACGGTGGAAGCGGTCTATCGATCTCCCGATCCAGGCATGAGCAGGAGCGATACGCCTCTGTTTGCCAACATGCGGACCGCAATCCTGAAGTATTATCCCGACGCGGTTGTGACACCCATGTTGGTACCGTTTGGAACGGATTCAGCGATGCTCCAGCAGCGCGGCGTGGTGGCCTATGGGTTCACCCCGATGGTGCTGGACGCGGCCACCGCGGCTACGATGCATAGCGATCGCGAGCGGATTCCACTCACTGAATTCCTGAAGGGCATTCACATTTTCTTCGACGTGTTAGCATCGGATTTCTAGTGCCCAAACTATCCGTTCGCGATCTCGATTTAGCCCATAAGACCGTATTTATTCGAGTTGATTTCAATGTTCCGCTCGCCAATGGCGGCCAGGAGATTACCAGCGATAAGCGCATCAAGGCATCGCTGCCAACCATTCAGTACGCACTCGACCACGGCGCCGGCGTGATCCTCGGCAGCCACCTGGGCCGGCCCAAAGGAAAGCCGAATCCCGAGATGAGCTTGAAGCCGATCGGCGCGCGGCTCTCGGAATTGCTCGGTAAGCATGTGAAAATGGCGCCGGACTGCATCGGCGCGGAAGTGGAGCAGATGCGTCCTAAGCAGGGCGAGGTTCTGCTCCTCGAAAATTTGCGCTTTCATCCCGAGGAGGAGCAGAACGATCCCGTCTTCTCAAAACAACTGGCCGCACAATGCGACCTCTACGTGAACGACGCGTTCGGTTCGGCGCATCGGGCGCATGCTTCGACAGTAGGGATAATTCAATTTGTCTCGCAGGCGGCTGCCGGACTGCTGATGGACAAAGAGCTCGAATATCTGACCAAGGTCACCACCAACCCCGAGCGCCCGTCTATCGCGATTCTGGGAGGAGCGAAGGTCTCCGACAAGATCGAGGTGATCGAGAATTTGATGAAGGTGGTGGACCAGCTTCTCATCGGCGGCGCCATGGCGTATACCTTTTTGAAGGCGAAGGGCGAGCCCACTGGAAAGTCGCTGGTGGAAGAGGACAAGATCGGGCTGGCGAAAGATCTCATGGCGCGGGCCGGCGCGAAGCTTCACCTGCCCACGGATCACGTGGTCGCGGCCGAGTTGAAGGAAGGCGCTGGGAGTCAAATCGTAACGGAGATTCCAGACGGCATGATGGGCCTGGATATTGGGCCGGAAACGTCTGAAGCATACGCGGCGATCATCGCGGGAGCGAAGACGATCATCTGGACCGGCCCGAGGGGAGTATTCGAAAAGCCGCCTTTTGACAAGGGCACTATCGCGGTTGCCAAGGCCATAGCGCAATCGCACGCGGTGTCGGTGGTGGGCGGCGGAGATTCGGAGAAAGCCGTGAAGTCGGCGGGCGTGGCGGATAGGATATCGCACATCTCTACGGGCGGCGGCGCATCGCTGGAATTCCTCTCGGGGATGGAACTGCCGGGCGTCGCCGCGTTGACGGATAAGTAGGGGAGGCGTTACGGGTGAGTCATATTCTCGGGGCGGACGAGATTTTCGAATTCGTCTTCGGGCAAAAATCCAAGTTGCCGATTGGCTTCGCGCAGGCTCAGGTCCCCCTCCAAAGCCGTGTGCGACAGCTTGGCGGCTTTGTCGTAGCCGATGCGCTGATTCAGCGCAGTGACAAGTTCGAGCGAGCGTTCCACGTAGCCTTTGATCTTGGCGCGGTTCAACTCGATTCCATTTATGCAGAAATCCACCAAGCCCTGCACTGCATCCGTCAGCAGTCGGGCCGAATGGAGGAAGTTGTAAATCATCACGGGCTTGAACACATTCAACTCGAAGTTGCCCTGTGATGCCGCCAACGC
>JBBSHP010000746.1:0-3406 GCA_038232555.1 Bryobacterales bacterium | reverse complement strand
CGCTCCCGTTTCCGCCGGGTTCCCATCGCCATGTCATATAGACGCTCAGAACATTTCCAACGTCACATGTTTTGAACGGGTGATCTTACTATTACCACGGGCTGCTAGACCAAATCGTTTCAGAATTGGTGCGGCAGCGTCAATGGTTAGACCATGCCATCTTGTGTCTGTCAAAGGTGCAGCAATCGAGAACGCGCCGGGGTCGGCCTCCCAAGTGGTTGACGGAAGCTCGGGAAAACGGCCTGTTGGAAATGGACAACCCGGCCCGCGAACTGTCGCAGGGCAACGGAACCAAACAGCTTCGCGCACGGACCAATTCCGCCGCGCAGCGGGACTGAGACGCCTCGGCCATTCCTCTAAGCAGTTCCATCTGGCATGATGGTAGCTACATGTTCTTCCGCCGCCGGAAACCCCACATCAACTCTTTCACCGAACGCATCGACAGCGCCAAAAAACTCGGAATCCGTTCTGAAGCGGAGGGCAGGGACCGCGTCCGGCTCATCCGCGGTGGCATCGCTGCGATGGTGACGGACGTACCCGACCACCACCCGCACGTCGATCGGGCCGGTCTGGTCATTGGTCCTGAGATCGGAGCCTTGGTCAATGGCGGCTATCAGCAATACTGGATCACGCCCTCCAAGAAACGCGCGCCCGCCACAGCAGACCAGTTAAAGGCCCTCCACGCCTTTGAAGAGGACCTGAAAGAAGGCCTCGGTCTCATCAGCCTCTACAACACCAGTCTGGGAACCGTTTCCGCCCTGCACCTCTACGACCGCGTCGTCGAGCGCGATGAGAAGACGCACCCAGCCCGGCCGTGGGACCTCAAAACCCCGCAAACCGGAAGTCGTGCCACCAAAACCGCTTTGTGATATACGAAGAGTGCCGAATTCAGAGGCCTCCTCAGCTTCTGGAACGGGGGACCCAATTTGTTGGGGCGAAGTCCGAATAGGACCGGGTACTTTCAAGCCCGAGCCCGACAGCTAACCTCGTAGGCCAAATTTGAGAGTCACCGGCGTGAGTTGGTTCGCCGACCATCCGGGAAAAGTGAGAGCTTGTGATTGCCCCACCTCGTGCGCAGACCGCAAAAATCGTCGTAGCGACGACGGTCGCGCTATCCTTTATCTCCTTTTGGCGGGCGGCTTCGATCGTATTAAGCGATCTGGCGTCGTCTGCATTCTACGCTGGCGGTATCGCGGAACATTCGGTTGGACGAAGCGCGCCCTGGTTCATCCTCGCCGTGATGCTTTTCAGCTTCGCCGTGCGTTCCGTTTACATGGAAAGCAGCAGTATGTTCGTGCGCGGCGGTGTGTACGTCGTGGTCCGCGACTCCATGGGTCCCTTCATGGCCCGGCTCTCTGTGTCGGCGCTGCTGTTCCATTATGTTTTAACCGGCCCCATCAGCGTCGTCGTTGCCGGCCAATATCTGGCTGGTCTGATCAACGATATTGCCGAATCGCAGAAAGCGTCTTTTCGTCTTCCGACCGATGCATTTTCGGCGGCCTTCGCCATCCTGATCACTATTTATTTTGGTGGATCAATGTGAAGGGCGTGCATGAGTCGAGCACCAAGGCGCTGCGGATCATGCAAATCACTACAGTCATGGTGGTTGCATTCCTGATCTGGTGTCCCATTACCCTATTAGTGCGCGGCGGACCCGCGCAGATCCCTCCGGCTCCGCTGCCCCATAACTTAGTGTTCGCCGACGATGCTCTCGGATGGTTCAAGGGCACCATCTTTCCTTCCATTCCGCTAATAGCTTTGACCATCGCATTCGGTCATTCGCTGCTATCGATGAGCGGCTTTGAAACGTTGGCGCAGATCTACCGCGAAGTATCCTACCCGAAGTTGAAAAATCTCAAGATCACGGGCACGCTCGTCTGTGCTTATGCGCTGGTCTGCACCGGACTGATTACGCTTTTCGCTGGTCTGATTATTCCAGACAATGTGCGCGGAAACTTCCAGGCCAATCTCCTGAGCGGCCTCGCCACCTGGTTGGCCCGGCCCCCCGCTACTGCGCCTGCTGTTCCACGGGTTCGTCGTGTTTGTCGGTGTGCTTATTTTGTCCGGAGCCGTGAACACCGCCATCATCGGCGCGAACGGCGTCATGAATCGCGTGGCCGAAGATGGCGTTTTGCTGGATTGGTTCCGCAAGCCGCATAAGTGCTTTGGAACCACCTTTCGTATGATCAATCTGATCGCGATTATGCAGATTCTCGCGATCGCGCTCGGTCGCGGCAACACCTTTACACTCGGTGAGGCATACGCCTTCGGCGTGGTGTGGAGCTTTGCGCTGAAGGCCCTGGGAGTTCTCGTACTGCGCTTCACCCGGAGCGATCAGGAATACAAAACTCCCCCCAACGTGCGTGTAAAGGGCCGGAATGGCCCATCGGCTTGATCCTGACCACCATCATTCTCTTCGCTGTTGCCATCGCAATCCTCTTCTCAAAGCAGATCGCCACGATTTATGGAGTCGGCTTCACAGTGGTGCTTTTCCTCCTGTTCAGCGTCTCCGAGCGTATTAATGCCCGCAAACTGGAGCAGAGCAAGAGCGGCCTGGAGAATTTCAACCTCGATATGCGGTCGGAAGTGGGCTGCGAGTCCCTGGATGTTCGTCCCGGTTCCATTCTGGTGGCGGTGCGCGACGGCAGCACTATGGCCCATCTCGATAGGGTCTTGCAGAAAACGAATCTGCGCCGTCACGACATGGTAGTGATGACCGTACGCCCCATCTCTGCTGGTGCTGGCGAATACGCGCTGGGCGACAACCAGTTGTTCACGGACTATGAGCAGGAGCTATTTTCCAGAGTTGTCACCAAGGCTGAGAAGGAAGGCAAGTCTGTGCATCTGGTCGTGGTTCCCGGAATTGACCCGTTCGATGCCATGGTACAAACGTCGGCCAACTTAAAGGTATCGAGCCTGGTCACCGGAGTATCGTTGCGAATGGATTCAGCCGAACTCGCCAGCCGCATCGGCCTCGCCTGGGAGCAGCTACCCGAGCCTCGCCACCCCTTTTCACTGGAGGTGATCAGTCCTGGCCGCGCCTCGGTCTTCGTCAACCTCGGTCCGCACCCGCCTCGCCTATGGCCGGAGGATCTGGAATGTCTACACGACATGTGGCTGCACCTCGCCGCCGATGGCTTTGGGTCCGGGCTGCATCATCGCGATGTGGTGGGGGTAGCCCTGCGCCGTCTGAAACGCGACTTGGCCACCGACCGTCGCGCCGAAGCCCTGGTCGATCTAAAAGACGAACTGCACAAAGAGTAACCGTTTAGCTCCGTCCGCCGGGTCTAATCCCACCGCCTTTCAGGCGGTCAGCTTCAAGCCGCCCAGTCCCCCGAGAATAGGAGGATGGCGGAATACAGACATAGCGCGCACGCGGTTCACGATCTCAAGTATCACCTGATCT
>JBBSHP010000745.1:0-3411 GCA_038232555.1 Bryobacterales bacterium | reverse complement strand
CTGTGTGGCTGCTGTGGGTGCTTATTGTGATTGCTGCGGCGGCGCTAGGGGCCGCTTTATTCCTGCGACGCTCCAAAATCTCGGCTTCTGTTCAGGGATTTAAGCCGGTGATGGTTTGGTTATTGCAGAGCGCTCTAGCGGGTTTGCTCTTGCTGTTGCTGTGGCAGCCGGCCCTAAGCGTTTCAACTTTGAAGCCGCAGCAGAACATCGTCGCTGTGGTGGTGGATGACAGCCGCAGCATGGCGACTAAAGACGCAGGTGCCACACGCCGGGATGAAGCCGTCCGCACTCTCAATAAAGGGCTGATCAGGGATCTGCAGCAGAAATTTCAGGTACGTCTCTATCGGATCGGCGATCATCTGGAGCGGATCGGCAAGACAGACCAGTTGACGGCCTCCGAGCCCGCCACCCATCTCGGAAGCGATTTAAAAGAAGTGCTTGGGGAGGCGGCAACGCTGCCGATTGGTGCGATCGTCCTGCTGAGCGATGGCTCTGACAACTCGGGCGGCATCGACCTCGAAACGCTCTCTGACATTCGGCGCCGCCGCATCCCGGTTCATACCATCGGCTTCGGGCGGGAACAGTTTGGGCATGATATCGAGCTAACTGATATTCAAATTCCGCCTCGCGTGCTGGCAAACTCCCGGCTGCAGGCGCAAGTCAGCTTTCGGCAACGCGGTTATGCGGGCAAACGCGTCCGCATGACATTGCGGGAAGCTGGCAAGACTCTCGCATCCAACGACGTCTTGATTAAAGAAGGTGGCGTGTCGCAAAGCGAGTCCGTTATTTTCACCGCTGGGCCGGCAGGCGTCAAGAACATTGAAGTCAGCATCGATCCGATGCCCGATGAGGAGAATGCCAACAACAATAGGCTGACCCGCGTTTTGAACGTGGAGGCGTCGCGCCCCCGGATTCTATATATGGAAGGCGAGCCGCGCTGGGACTACAAATTTATCCGCCGGGCCGTTGAGGACGATAAGAGCCTCGAGTTGGAGGCGATCGTTCGCACAACACAAAACAAAATCTACGCCCAGGCGAACCACGAAAGTCTAAAGGAGGGCTTCCCGACCAAGGTGGAGGAATTATTTGCTTTCTCGGGCATCATATTGGGAAGCGTGGAAGCGAATTACTTTACGCAAACGCAGCAAGATCTACTTCAGCAGTTCGTGGATCGTCGCGGCGGCGGACTGCTCTTCCTGGGAGGGCGCGCTTCACTGTCGGATGGCGGCTACAACAAGGCACCCTTCATCGATCTGTTGCCCGTGCGGTTGCCCGATCGCAAGAACACTTTCCATAGAGACCCGGCTACGGCCGAACTGACGGCGGCGGGACGGGAAAGCCTGCTCTGCCGGATCGAAGAAGATCCCGAAAAGAATGTGCAACGCTGGAAGAAGCTGCCCTACCTGATGAACTTTCAGGAGGTAGGGACACTCAAGCCGGGTGCGGTAGACCTGGCGGATCTGCATGCGGCCGGCCATAAAATGCCATTGCTCATTACGCAGAATTACGGACGCGGCCGGACTGCCGTTTTTGCAACCGGCGGCGATTGGCGCTGGCAAATGCTGCAGCCGCTCACGGATATGAGTCATGAGGTGTTCTGGCGGCAGTTGCTGCGTTGGCTGGTGAGTGACACGCCGACGCGAGTGGTTGCTTCCACGCCCCGGCCGGTGGTGTCGGATGAAGGCGGCGTGCGTTTGCGCGCTGAGGTCCGTGACACCACCTACCTGCCGGCGGGCGATACCCAGGTGGAGGCGCACATCGTTGGCCCGAGCGGGGCATCGGAAACGGTCGACTTGCATCCGGACCCTCTGGAACAGGGCGTGTACACGGCCGATTGGAATGCGGGTAGATCCGGGTCCTACATCGTAGATGTTGCGGCCAAGCGTGGCAAAGAAGAACTGGGGCGCGATGTGATCACGCTGCGTCGCGAAGATGGATTAGCGGAGAATTTTCATCTGGAGCAGAATCGCGAACTGCTGGAGAAGCTCTCGTCGCAAACGGGTGGGAAATACTATAAGCCCAATGAAGCCAGCCAGCTTGGCCGCGACATCGCTTACTCCGAGGCGGGAATCACAGTTCGCGAGACGAAAGATTTGTGGGATATGCCGATTGTGTTTTTGCTCGCGATTTCGTTGCCTGGGATGGAGTGGCTGCTCCGTCGGAAGTGGGGCGTGGTATGAAGTCTGTGTGGGGCAGGCATTCTTGCCTGCCTGTGGCCAGTAGAGCGATGTTGCTCCTGATCACCAGTTCTGTTCTTCACGCGACAACTTATTACGTGACCGTCGCGGGCCTGGGTGGTGAACCGGAGTACGATCAACGCTTTTCCGGGTGGGCAAAAGACATCGACAAGCTGCTGAAAACGGGTGGACCGGAGACAAAAGTTGAGACGCTCTACGGTACCGCGGCGACCCGCTCCAAGTTGCAAAGCGTCTTCGGTGAGATCGCCCGTGAAGCCAAGCCTGCTGACGTGTTGGTGGTGATGCTGATCGGCCACGGCAGTTTTGATGGCACGGAATACAAGATTAATCTGCCCGGTCCCGACCTGTCGGCAGCCGAACTGGCTGGACTTCTTAATAAGATACCGGCCACCCGTCAATTGGTTGTGAACACTACCAGCGCCAGTGGAGCGTCGCGCGGGCCGCTCTCGAAATCCAATCGCGCCGTCATCACCGCCACCAAGACGGGATCTGAGAAAAATGCCACGGTTTTCGCGCGCTATTGGGTGGAAGCGTTGCGCGACCCCACCGCGGATACGGATAAGAACGGCGTGATATCGGCGCTCGAGGCGTTTCGTTTTGCCGAACAAAAGACTGCGAAGTTCTACGATGCCGCCAAGCGTCTCGCGACGGAGCACGCCATCCTGGAAGATACGGGCAAGGGCCAAGGCACGCGGAATCCCAATGCAGAGAACGGCCAGGGTTTATTGGCTTCCCGCTTCCCATTGTTGCGGATTGGAGCGGCGCAGACCGCGGTCGCTACACCTGAGAAACAGAAGCTGATCGCGCACAAAGAAGAGGTCGAGCAGGAGATCGACACATTGAAATACCAGAAGGCTGCCATGCCGGCCGAGGACTATAAAAAACAGCTCACCAGGCTCCTGGTGGACTTGGCGAAAACCCAGGCGGAGCTGGACAAATGAGAATGACGTTTCGCGCCGTTGGACTACTATCTGTGGTTTTTGCGTTGCACGGCGCGACGCCGGTCGATTGTCAGAAGCTCCGCTATCACGGTCAACTCCCCGAAGCGCGCCAGTGCTTCACGGGGCTGGCCGCGAGCACCGACCCGTATCTGAGAGCAGAGGGCTTGTGGGGACTGGAGCAGTACTCGGCTGCGAACGACCAGTTCCGCCTGGCAGTAAAACAAAACGATAAGAAGCCGGAATACCGGGTTCGCTGGGGACGCTTCTTCCTG
>JBBSHP010000744.1:0-3414 GCA_038232555.1 Bryobacterales bacterium | reverse complement strand
GGGAATCTCCAGCTTCTCGAGCTTGCTGATCTTGTCGGCTAGCCGCTGGGCCAGCGGTACGCCGCGGCGCCGGATCCCGATGAATGCCAGCTTCTTGAGATCCTCGGTCTTTTCAAGGATTTCGTGGGCCAAGCGGACCAAGGTGCGGTCGATCTCCGAAGCGCTCATCAACTGACCCTTTTCGCGTGTGACGGGCTGCATGTCTAAACGCTCCAGCGTAACATATCACTCCGCTATAATCGCGGTTCGTATGAAGCGCAGAACTCTCATCTTCGTCCTCGCCGTCTCAGTGCTCGCTGCCGCTGCGCCCCCCGCTTCACCGGCTCCGAAGTTGACTACGGCCAGGGAGGCCCTCGGCTTCGATGTAGGCGATGATTATTATCTCGCCACGTATACGCAGCTGTCCGCTTGGTGGAAGAAGCTGGCGGCCGAGTCGGATCGCATGAAGCTGGTGGAGATTGGTCAGACCGAAGAAGGCCGGCCGCAGTGGATGGCCATAATCACGTCGCCCGAGAACCACCGCAAGCTGGACCGCTACAAGGAAATCGCGCGTAAGCTCGCGTGCGCGGAAGGGCTCTCCGATGCTGAAGCACGCGCGCTGGCCCGGGAAGGGAAAGCGGTGGTGTGGATCGATGGCGGTCTCCATGCCACCGAGGTTTTGGGGGCACACCAATTGATGGAACTGGTTTACGAAATGGTGAGCCGCAGCGATCCGGAGACGCTGCGTTTGCTGAATGATGTTATCTTGCTCGCCGTGCAGGCCAACCCGGACGGCATGGAACTGGTCTCGAACTGGTACATGCGCGAACCTCTCCCAGCCAAGCGCAAGACTCCCAACGACGTTCCTCGCTTGTGGGCCAAATATATCGGGCACGACAACAATCGGGATTTTTATATGTCCAACATGAAAGAGAGCACCAACATCAACCGGCAGCTTTATCTGGAGTGGTTCCCACAGATCATGTACAACCACCATCAGACCGGGCCGGTTGGCGCGGTGTTATTCGCCCCTCCGTTTCGCGATCCGTTCAACTATCACTTCGATCCGCTCATCCCCCTGGAAATCGACATGGTGGGCGCGGCCATGCATAGCCGGTTCGCTGAGGAGGGCAAGCCGGGAGCAACCATGCGCAGCGGCGCGCCCTATTCCACCTGGTACAACGGCGGGTTGCGGACCACCACTTACTTCCACAATATGATCGGCCTGCTGACCGAGATGATCGGAAGCCCCACCCCGATGGAGCTTCCCTTGGTGCCGCAGCGGCAACTGGCTAGCGGCGATTTGCCGTTCCCCGTTCCGCCCCAGACCTGGCATTTCCGCCAGTCGATTGAATACTCCATGACCGCTAACCGGGCCGTGCTGGATCTCGCATCCAAATATCGCGAGGATTTTCTGTTCAACATCTATCGCATGGGTCGGAACTCCATTGACCGGGGCAGCCGGGATTCGTGGACGGTTACGCCGAAACGTATTGAAGCGTTGAAAGAGATTGCGGCTAAGCAAAAGCAGGCTGATACTGCAGCTGGCGCGCCTCCCGCGGAAGCGGCCGGCAATTTCGAGCCCAACGCCGGCGCCGTATCAGCCAAGCTCTACACCTCTGTTCTGCACGACCCCGCCATGCGAGATCCGCGCGGTTACATCGTTCCTTCCGATCAACCCGATTTCTCGACTGCCACTAAGTTCATCAACACTCTTCTCAAGAATGGGATTACGATCCATCGTGCGACCGCAACATTCGCCGTTGCAGGTAAGCAATATCCGTCCGGCTCCTGGGTAGTGAAAACTGCACAGGCTTTTCGGCCGCACATCTTGGACATGTTCGAGCCCCAGGACCATCCCAACGATTTTCAATATCCAGGCGGTCCTCCGATTCCGCCCTACGATGTCACCGGATATACGCTGGCGTACCAAATGGGCGTGAAGTTTGATCGAATACTGGATGCGTTCGATGGCCCATTTGAGAAGGTGAACGGGTTGCAGAAACCGCCGGCAGGGCAACTGCTGGGCTCAGCCAAGCCGTCCGGGTATGTGTTCAGTCACGAAGTGAACGATGCGTTCATCCTGGTGAACCGGTTGTTGAAGAACGGCGATCGGGTGTACTGGCTCAAGGAGCCCACTCCGGTTGCGGGCAGGCCGATGGGTGCCGGGACGATGTTTGTACCTGCGGGAAGCCAGACCCGGCCAGTGATCGAGAAAGCCGTCTCCGAGTTAGGTCTGATCGTGGAAGGTGTGGATACGAATATCGATCTCCGGCCCGGCGGCAATACGATTGCGCTACGTCCAATCCGGATTGCATTGTGGGATCAATACGGCGGTTCGATGACCTCGGGTTGGCTGCGCTGGCTGTTCGAGCAGTTTGAATTTCCATTTGAAGTTGTTTATCCGGCTGCGCTTGACGAAGGCAACCTGGCCAATCGCTTCGATGTCCTGGTATTCCCGAGCGGCGCGATGCCACGCTTACCCGACGCGGGCCGCCCCGGAGCCCGGGCCTTTCGCCAACCTAAACCGGAAGACATTCCACGCGAATACCGTAGCCGGCTCGGTCACGTGACTGCGGACAAGACAGTTCCGCAGCTAAGGAAATTTGTGGAAGCGGGAGGAACCCTCGTCGCCATCGGGGAATCCGTGAGCATCGCGCAGTTGTTTGGATTGCCTCTAAAAAATGGATTGACGGAGCGGGCACAAAATGGCCAGGAGCGACCCTTGCCACGCGAGAAGTTTTATGTGCCAGGGTCCGTGCTGCAGGTCAGCATCGATAACACGAACCCGGTTGCGTATGGCATGGGGAATAAGGCTGATGTGTTTTTCGATAACAGTCCGGTGTTCAAGATGGCTCCGGATGCGGCGTTGAAAGGCGTGAAGCCGGTCGCGTGGTTTCCGAACGCGGCGCCAGTGCGGAGCGGCTGGGCGTGGGGCCAGTCCTATCTGGAGGGGACCGTCGCAGCGGCGGAGGCACCCATGGGCGAGGGCGAAGTGATCCTGCTCGGAGTGGAGGCGGCATTTCGCGGGCAGCCACACGGCACCTATAAGCTGCTGTTCAATGCGCTGTACTATGGGCCGGCGAAGGCCAAGGCGCCGCGATGAGCTAGGTTCAATTACCTAATCGCGCTCTCTTCAAAGACGGCATGATTAATCACCGTCCGTCCGTGCGACGTGTAGACCAGATCAATTTTTCCGTCGCGCGTCTGGATCACATATGGGTAGGCGTAGTCGAAATTTCCCTCCGCAATGTTCTGACGGTGGGCGTATGTTTTGTCGTTGTCGGTGGAGATCGCAACCGTCAGCGGAGTCCGCTTGGTCATGCTGTCGTTGTAGACCAGCACTAAGTGGCCGTTCTGCAGCCTCAGAAAGTCGACGGCTGCATTCGGATTCGGCAGCTTAGTCTCAATCCCTGCCGTCCAGGTCTTCCCACT
>JBBSHP010000743.1:0-3421 GCA_038232555.1 Bryobacterales bacterium | reverse complement strand
CCGGGTGAGTCCGCACAACCGCTTCTATTTCGCTCATGTTGAACAATGGTAACCACTTCTGTGTTCAAGCTTCGAGGTCTACTGCCGTTTAAAGGCTGACGTAGGCGAGAACGATGGCGAACCGTTTCTCGTTATGGAATTCTGGAAGGCCAGACGTTGGCAGCGCGTATCGGTCGGAAGGCGTTGCCCGTTGCTGTCGCTCTGGAGTTGGCGATCCAAGTCGCTGATGGGCTGGAAACAGCACACGCCCACGGAATCATTCACCGCGACATCAAAGCGGCCAATGTATTCGTGACCAGACGCGGGCAGGCGAAGATTCTTGATTTCGGGCTCGCAAAAACCGTACCAAACAAAGTGCCAGCGTCGGATCGTAGCCAAGCCGAGACCGTACTGGCAAACGCGGTCTCTGCCGACACGCTTACAAGCCCCGGTACGACCCTCGGTACTGTTGCTTATATGTCTCCCGAACAGGCGCGTGCAGAGGAATTGGACAGACGTACGGACCTTTTCTCGCTCGGCGTGGTGCTGTACGAGATGGTTACGGATCGCTTCCATTCAGAGGTAACGCAACCGCGATGGTGTTCGATGGCATCCTCAACAAGGATCCAATCGCTCCATCACACTTGATCCCTGCAGTTCCCTCCGAATTAGATCGCGTGATCCTCAGGGCGCTGGAGAAGGACCGGGACCTTCGCTACCAGACTGCCGCGGATCTCCGTTCGGACAGCGCCTGGGCGAGACCATCTTTTGTAAGCCCTCTTCGCCTCGTTTACGGGCCACCACGTCCAGGAGTAGAGCCCCGCCCACTGAGCCGAGCGCCGCCATCGGCACATAGAACGGCAGCCGGTTCGGATGTTGCACCGCAAGTGCTACCAGCAACAGCTCGTTTCCAACCGGCACAAACAGAAAGGAGGAATCGAGAATGCCTAGAATTACCAACCCGAACGCGCCCAAATGGAACAGGCCCTGGATCAGATGGTTGAAAAAGGAATGCACGTAACCGTAGGATGCGAGTCACAGCCTTTCAGAGACAAGATGAATTCGAGTTGGAGCGAGTTACATGTGAGATACTCGCACAGGAGAAACTGAAGACGCAATGGATCTATTACAGACCGTGTTGAACGCGGGCGAGGGAGAGGCTGTGCGTCAAATGGCGCAAAAATTCAATCTCAACCAGGATCAGGCCGCGGCGGCCGGTGCCAGCTTGCTCCCAGCCATCGCGGGAGGAGTGCAGAGTAAGATCGCGTCGGAGGGTGGGCTCCAAAGCGTGTTGGTAAGCCTCGCCAGCGGACAGCACACCACGTAGGTCGATGACCCCACCCCCCACAAGCATCCCACTGCAGCAGCCGAATCTACGGGTGTCCTTAACCATATCCGGCCCGGGCAGGACGCCCACCAGGAGATTGCGGAGCAAGCCGCCCGGCAGACCGGAATCAGCTCCGATATCCTGCGCCAGATGCTTCCGATCGTCGCGCCCCTGGCGATGGGCGCCATGAGCAAGCACGTTGCGGCCGGCAATCTGCAAAACGCCGGACCCGCCGAACAGTCTAGCGGATTGATCGCTATGCTCGGGCCTCTTCTGGGCGCGAACGCCGGCTCGCTCGCTACCGGAGTGCTCGGCATGGCATCCAAGTACTCCAGTAAGAATTAAGCCCACCGCCGCTCCTATGCATTATGCCGACCTCGCGGTGATCGTTGTTTATCTCGTCGCGATTACCTGGTTCGGCGCTCGTTTTCGCAAATCCCAACGCACCCTGAAAGATTATTTCCTGGGCGGCCACACTGCGCCCTGGTGGGCCATCAGTTTGTCGATTGTGTCTGCAGAGACCAGCACGCTCACGGTGATCGGAACTCCGGCCCTGTCGTTCGGCGGCAATTTCGGGTTTCTGCAAGTCGTACTCGGATACTTGCTGGCCCGCATCGTGATCTCCACGCTCTTCCTGCCGCAATACTTCCGGGGCGAAATGTTCACCGCCTATGAGCTCATGCGCCGCCGCTTTGGCGAACGGGTTCGAAGACTCACGGCCGGAACATTTCTGATCCTGCGCGCGCTGGCCGAAGGCGTTCGCGTGTTTGCGATCTCCATCGTGATTTCAATCGTTCTCGGAACCGGTGAGGTGGCGTCCATCGCGGTGATCGTATGCCTCACTTTGTTCTACACCTTCGAAGGTGGGCTCACTGCGGTGATCTGGACGGACGTCGTCCAAATGGCTCTGTATGTGGGTGGGGCGGTGCTAAGCTTTTTTGTGATCCTCCATCAGATTCCAGGCGGGTGGAGCCATGTGCACGATCTCGCCACGGCTGCCAATAAGTTTCAGGTCTTCGACTTCCGGTTCGCGCTCACCTCGGAATTTTTCTCTCGCAGTTATAGCTTCTGGGCCGGAGTACTCGGCGGCTGTTTCTTGACCACGGCAAGTCACGGCACGGAGCAACTGATGGTGCAGCGTCTGCTCGCGGCTCGGACCGAACGCGAGAGCCGGGCGGCACTGTTTTCAAGCTGGGCCGTCATCTTCTTCCAGTTCACGCTGTTCCTGTTCATCGGGCTGCTCTTGTTCGTGCACTACTCCGATACGCACCGGCCCATGCCCCGCGTCAAAGACGGCATTTATCCCGAATTTATATGGCACAACTTGCCCCCCGGAATCGCAGGACTGGTGATCGCCGCAATCCTGGCGGCGGGCATGTCGAACTTGAGCGCCGCTCTGAACGCGCTCGCTTCCACCACCATCATGGATTTTTATAAACCCTTCATCGCGCGTCGGGACCCCAACCGGGGGGAATCCCACTTCCTGAAACTAGCGCGCTGGGCCACCGTCGCCTGGGGCATCGTGCTCTTCCTGATTGGCCTGTTTGCCAGGCATTGGGGATCCGTCCTGGAAGCCGGTCTGACCATCGCATCTATTCTTTATGGAGCCCTGCTAGGTGTATTCCTGCTTGGGCTTTTGACCCGCGCCGTCCAGGAGAATGCCGCCATGGTCGGAATGGCTGCCGGCTTTCTCACCATGCTCGGTGTGAAACAATTCACCAACATTGCGTTTACCTGGTATGTATTGATCGGAACGTCTGTGACATTTTCTGTGGGGTACCTGGCGTCGCTGATTCTGCGGGAACGCGGAAGGGAGATTCAACATGTCTGAAGAGAGTACGACAGCAACTGGAACAATCGGTCTCAAGCGCGACCTGGGGCTCGGGAGCGCCGCTGCCATCGTCGTCGGCACCGTGATTGGAAGCGGCATCTTCTTAGTTCCGAGCACTATGATCCAGAACGTCGGGTCCACGCGCATGCTCTTCGCGGTCTGGATTGTGGGCGGACTGCTCTCCATGTTCGGCGCTCTCAGCTATGCCGAACTGGCTGCCGCGCTTCCTGAAGCAGGCGGCGAATATGTCTACCTGCGCGAAGCCTATGGACCCTTGTGGGGCT
>JBBSHP010000742.1:0-3423 GCA_038232555.1 Bryobacterales bacterium | reverse complement strand
GCCCCTCGCATTCACGAAGAATTTCTCTATGGCGATTGCGGCGATTCTTGCGATCACGTTGGTTCCGGCGATCATCCTGTTGCTGATGAGGACGAAGGAGTTCACGTTTCGGCCTCGCTGGCTGGCGCGCATCGCGACCGCCGGGTTCGCAGGCAAGTTCCACAGCGAGGAGCATCACCCGATTAGCCGGCCACTCATGCGCATTTATCACCCGGTTGTGCGCTTTGTGCTGAACCACAAATGGCTGGTAATTTTTCTTGCGGTCGTTGCGGTTGGAGCAACAGTTCCCGTCTATCTGCGGCTTGGTTCCGAGTTCATGCCTCCGCTCAACGAGGGCACTATTCTGTATATGCCAATTACGCTTCCCGGCATATCCATCACGGAAGCATCCAAATACCTGCAAATTCAAGACAAATTGATACGCCAGTTCCCCGAGGTGCAGAGCGTGTTGGGAAAGATCGGCAAATCCAACACCGCTACGGACCCGGCCCCGCTCAGCATGGTCGAGACGACTGTAGTGTTGAAACCGGAAAGTCAATGGCGCAAGGTGCGCCACACCCGATGGTATTCAAGCTGGGCGCCGGACTTCGTAAAGCCACCCTTGCGCCGCATCTGGGCCGAAGAGACGCCGATCGGCTGGGAAGACCTGATCACCGAAATGGATAACGCGGTCCAGATTACGTCCTATGCGAATGCTTGGCTCTTTCCAATCCGGACTCGCATTGACATGATCACGACAGGCATCCGTACGCCAGTAGGTGTGAAGGTTCTGGGTCCGGACCTCGACAAGATCGAGAAAATCGGGTTAAATCTCGAACGAGTGTTGCAGCAGGTGCCGAACACACGAAGCGCGTTCTTCGAGAGGGTAACCGGCGGCTACTACCTGGATGTCCAGCCCCGGCGGGACGAGGCTGCCCGTTACAACCTGACAATAGGTCAAATCAACGACATCGTCGAATCCGCCATCGGCGGCGCGAACATTACAACCACAATTGAAGGACGGGAACGGTTTCCGGTTAATGTTCGTTACGCCCGCGGCCTGCGTGACAACGTATCCGCGCTGAGCCGCGTCCTGGTTCCCACCCCCGACGGCGCGCAGGTTCCGCTCATTGAACTGGCTAACATCACGGTGCGTACAGGCGCACCGATGGTCAAAGATGAAGAAGGCTTCCTGGCCGGGTTCCTGTATGTGGACACGACCAGCAAGGACATGGGTGGATATGTCGCAGCGGCGCGGAAGGCCGTCGCAGAGCAAGTCACTCTGCCTGCGGGCTACTCTCTGATCTGGAGTGGTCAGTACGAATACAAGCTGCGCGTGGAGCAGCGCCTCCGGACAGTGGTGCCTATTACTTTGTTCATTGTTGCGCTTCTGCTGTACTTCAACACGGGCTCGCTGATGAAGACAATGATTATTCTTTTAGCGGTTCCTTTTTCTGCTATTGGGGCGATCTGGTTCCTGTATCTGCTCGGTTACAACATGAGCATCGCCGTGTGGGTGGGACTCATTGCGTTGCTTGGAGTGGACGCGGAGACAGCCGTATTTATGCTTCTCTATCTGGATATCGAGTATCACGCGCGTCAGGAAAAGGGCCAAATGAAGACGATCGACGATCTTAAGGGCGCCATTGAAGATGGTGCGGTCAAGCGGTTGCGCCCAAAGGTAATGACCGTCGCCGTCATGTTCATGGGTCTGGTTCCGATCATGTGGTCAAACGGTGCGGGAGCGGATGTCATGCGGCGCATCGCAGCTCCAATGATTGGGGGAATCTTTACGTCCTTCATCCTTGAGTTGGTGGTTTATCCAGCGATTTATGAACTCTGGCGAGGTCGCGAAATCCGGAAGCTCGCACTACAGGAGGCGCCGGGTGCCTGAGCCCAAACGAGATTGCGCTGGTCCGCACGCCTTTCATATTTCTATGTGGCATCGCGGCACGGCAACCGGGAGGAACAGCCAGTACAGCATCGGATACTATCCCCCGGAGCCTGAAGAAGGACCGATCTACAGAGACATCCGTGTGGAGCTGACAGGCTTGCCCTCTGCCAGTGGCGGAGTTGGCGGGTCGGAACGAGAGCGGTTCATTGACGGCCTGATGCCATGGATTGGAAGGATTGGTAGATGAGGAACGAGAGTAAAACGAGTCGTCTTGTGGAGAAGGTAGGCATGTCATTGCTTTGGCTCACGATGGCGACGATGCCTGCTCCTGCAATTTGGGCGCAGCCAATTACGGGCACTGAACCTCGGCCGGACGTGGTCTCATCGTGGTCCGCGGACGTATTTCATGAGGTCGACCAAAGTGTAGTAAATGCTGAGCGTGCCGTACAGATTATTGAACAAGTCCGCGCGGTAAAGATGGACGTCTCAAGCGTGTCCTCTGTGTCCAGCTGGCCCGGGGCTTATACGGCCGCTCTATATGCGCAAGCGCGACAACGGGGTTTATTCCAGGGCAGCATCGAAAGGCTAGGTTCTGCGTTACCGTTGCTGCCGCGAGTAGCCACACTGCCGATCAATAGAGCTACTTTCTCGTTGAGCATCCACTCGCAGGGAATGGCAAATATGATCCGTGAGGTACTCCAAAGAGAGGGTCTCCCTACCGCACTGGTTGCGGTTCCTCTGGTCGAGAGCGGATTCAACCCGCTCGCCTTATCACCCAAGGGCGCTCGGGGTATTTGGCAGCTGATGCCGGCGACCGCCCGTCGTTTTGGCCTTCAGCGGGATGGCTTGATCGATGAGCGCACTGATCCGGTTCGATCAACGATGGCGGCGGTGCGCTATCTAAAGGCACTCCACAACCGTTGGGGGGATTGGCCGCTTGCCTTGGCCGCTTATAACGCGGGCGAAGGGCGAATTGAGCGGGCACTCTTGATTAGTGGCGCACATGACTTTTCCACACTGGTGCAACTGGGGATGCTACCAGAGGAGACGCGGTTGTATGTGCCGTCAGTACTTGCCGCGGCAGACCAGATGGAACATTCGGGCGATCTAGTCCGAGCTCTTCGAAGCCAGTTCACTATAGGAAGTTTGCGATGAAGCGGGTGGTGACTGGATGGATCACCGATGCTGAGTGGCTAGACCTGTCGGGATACCGACCTGCGAGAGGGCTGTCATGGAAGCAGGAAGACAAATATCAGCCACTCGGCTTTTAAGAGAGCACAATTACATGAGAACCACAACCAATCTGATTTGTTTTCTTACCATCGTTCTGGCTGCCCAAGCAGCGCAGGTGTTCCAGTTTGCGGTTGTTCGTGAGAGGACACCCCGGCGGGGCGAGCCGGGAAAGCTGGAAATCAGTCAATCCGGGATCTCTTACGAATCGAATAATGGCAAGACTTCCATTGACGTACCATTAGCGGATATTTGGGAAGCCGATATATCAGATCCCAGACTCATTGCCATAGAGACATTCGACCGCGGCAAGCTTACTC
>JBBSHP010000741.1:0-3433 GCA_038232555.1 Bryobacterales bacterium | reverse complement strand
TTGCGCTTTCGAATCACGGTCCGGCTTCTGAATCCCGGCGTGCTCGGACCGCGACGAGACCAAGCCCTTCCGCTGCGCCGGAGCCATGCAGAGCGTTGTACGCCGCGCTTGCTCCGGGCGAGCCTGCCGCTAGCAGGACATCAGCCAATACCAACTTGGCTGCATCGCTATCCACCTGCTGTACACGAAAATCGCGGGCCGGATTTATAGTGCGCCCGGAAACATTCGCTGTGCCGAATTTTCCGGCAGCCAAATAATCATCCACCTGCTTCTCGATCTGCGCGTTGGTCCGTTCGAACGCATTTTTGTAAGCTGCGTCCAGTTCGGAGCCTTGCTCCAGATTCGAAATCATCACACGCGCTCGCCCGCTGTACGCCGGATCCGTAATCAGCAAATGCATGCGCGCCCAGTCGCGAGTTCGCTCAGCGGGCGGCAGAGCGGCTCCCAAGGTGATGCGGGCGCCAGCGATGTCGATGGTCGAAAATACATCCACGATTCCGTTTTCAATTCCGGCCGGCAAGCGTTGCGTGTTTTGGGAGATCAGCAGCCGTGCCAGCGTCTTGAGATCACGCCCCGGACCTGCAAAGTAGGCGTCACGCGCCAAGGGAAGACCGGCAGGTACGATGTTTTTCTCGTTTTTCGAAATCACCATCCGCACAGGCCAAACCAGATGGAGGTCCGGCTTGCCGAGCACCACGCCCAGGCCTTGCCGGAACTGTTCGAGCTGCTCCATCTGCTCTCGTGCAGCCTTGTCCCCGGTATTGCTGAAAATCTGAAAAGGTCCCGAGCGGATAGATATCCAGCGGTCCTCAGCGCCAAGCAACAGGGCCGGAGCCAACAGGAGAAACAGCCGGATCACGTCAATATGGTAACGCGGTCAGGCTCTTTCAGCGGTCTGATTTCGGCCATTTCCAATTCTTGATCTCCGGCATATCGTCGCCGTGTTTGTGGATGTATTGTTTATGGTCGATGATTCTGCCGTTCAACACCTGACGGGCTCGCGCGGCCTGAGCTCGCAGGGAGGGCACCCGGTCAATCGCGTCGAAGGCCAGATGGAACCGGTCAATCTCATTCATCACGCACATATCGAAAGGCGTGGTGGTGGTGCCTTCTTCCTTATAGCCGCGCACGTGAAAGTTAACGTGGTTGGTACGCCGATAAGTCAGCCGGTGGATCAGCCACGGATAACCATGATAGGCAAAGATGACCGGCTTATCGGTCGTGAACAGAGCGTCAAAGTCTTTGTCGCTGATACCGTGCGGGTGCTCGCTCGGAGTCTGCAGAGTCATCAAATCCACCACGTTGATGAAGCGGATCTTGAGCCCGGGCACGTCCTGGCGCAACAAATCGATGGCGGCCAGGGTCTCCAGAGTGGGGACATCCCCGGCGCAGGCCATCACGACATCCGGCTCGCCGCCCTGGTCTGTGCTGGCCCAGTCCCACATGCCCACTCCGGCTGTGCAGTGCTTGATGGCCGCATCCATGTCCAGCCATTGCGGCGCGGGCTGCTTGCCTGCCACAATCACGTTCACGTACTGGTAGTGGCGCAAGCAATGGTCCGCGACGGAGAGGAGTGTGTTTGCATCGGGCGGAAGGTAGACCCGAACTACTTCCGCTTTCTTGTTCATGGCGTGATCGATAAATCCGGGATCTTGATGACTGAATCCGTTATGGTCCTGGCGCCAGACATGCGAGGTGAGCAGGTAATTGAGAGAGGCAATGGGCCGCCGCCAGGGAATATGCCGCGATGTCTTCAGCCATTTAGCATGCTGGTTAAACATCGAATCGACAATGTGAATGAAGGCTTCGTAGCAGGAGAAAAGGCCATGCCGGCCAGTAAGCAGGTAACCTTCCAGCCAGCCCTGGCACATGTGTTCGCTGAGCACCTCCATCACGCGGCCATCGGGTGAGAGGTGGTCGTCGTCGGCAACGGTTTCAGCGTCCCAGGCTCGGTCCGTGGCCTCTAACAGAGCGTGCAACCTGTTCGAGGTCGTTTCATCGGGCCCCATCACGCGGAAGTTTCTGGATGCCTCCTTCTGCTTCATCACATCGCGTAAAAACTCGCCGAGAACCCGGGTCGCCTCCCCTTCCTTTTCCCCTGGATTGGGCACCGCGACGGCATAGTCGCGGAAATCTGGCAAGCGCAGATCTCGTAACAGTAGACCGCCGTTGGCGTGCGGATTGGCCCCCATCCGCCGGAGACCCTGCGGCGCAAGTTCGGCCAGTTCGGGAATCAGCTTTCCCGATTGATCGAACAACTCCTCCGCCTTGTAACTGCGCATCCACTCTTCGAGTTGACGCAGGTGCTCGGGCTTGTCCGACAAGCTCGCAATGGGCACCTGGTGAGAGCGCCAGGATCCCTCTGCCTTCTTTCCATCCACTACCTTGGGACCGGTCCAACCCTTGGGACTGCGGAGCACGATCATAGGCCAGCGCGGGCGCGTTGTCTTTAATTTGGCACGCGCGTCCTGTTGAATCGTGTGGATGCGCCCCACTACCGTGTCCATGGCCCCGGCCATGAGCTGATGCATCGCTGCGGGATCCGATCCTTCCACGAAAAACGGTTCGTATCCGTAGCCCACCATCAGATCCCGCAACTCCTCTTTGGGGATGCGATCGAGCACCGTGGGATTGGCGATCTTATATCCATTCAGATGCAGGATCGGAAGCACCGCACCATCGTGCGCCGGGTTCAGAAACTTGTTGGAGTGCCAGCTTGCCGCCAGCGGCCCGCTCTCCGCCTCACCATCCCCGATAATGCAACACACCAGCAGGTCGGGATTGTCGAAAGCGGCGCCGTACGCATGGGCCAAGGCGTACCCGAGTTCCCCACCTTCGTGAATGGAACCCGGAGTTTCCGGCGCAACATGGCTCGGAATGCCGCCTGGAAACGAGAACTGCGTGAACAGACGCTGCATGCCGTCCACGTCTTGCGAGATGTTGGGATAAACCTCTGAGTAGGTCCCTTCCAGATACGTATTCGCGACGATGCCGGGACCCCCGTGCCCAGGGCCGCAGATATACATGGCATTCAGATCGTGAGCCTTGATGATCCGGTTCATATGCGCGTAGATGAAGTTCAGGCCGGGCGTGGTGCCCCAATGACCGAGCAGCCGCGGCTTGGTGTGCTCCAGCTTCAACGGCTCGCGAAGCAGCGGGTTGCCCATCAGATAGATCTGGCCGACCGATAGGTAATTGGCGGCCCGCCAGTAAGCATCGATCTTGCGGAGTTCTTCGGCGGAAAGGGGATTGGTCTCGCTCAAGACCCCAGTATACGGTCGGCGCTGCAGCGCTTATTCGTAGCGAAGCGCGCCGATTGGGTCCACTCGGCAGGCGCGCAGGGCTGGGATGTAGCCCGCGAAAATCACACTCATTTCACGGAGATCATGGCTGCCAGACTTCTTACTCCGCCGATGGTAACCACCACAGGCTG
>JBBSHP010000740.1:0-3439 GCA_038232555.1 Bryobacterales bacterium | reverse complement strand
TTAGCTTCACTGCGGAGGGACCAAGGCGCGGGAGCGGTAAAGGTCGCGCCGGCCGGAGTGGTGCGTATTTTGTCGGATGCGAGCTGCTCGGGAGACTGCGCGGCGAACACGATGATGCTCGTTAAGACGGCGCAAGCAACGACGAAAGCCGTCCATTTTAGATGATTCCGGGAGACTCCAGAAGGCATGGGAATTACCTCAGGACGAGTATAACGCTTCAAATGCCCCTGCACTTTGACGGTAAACGCGCGTTGCTGAGAATGTGCCCGCGATCCCACGGCGACCAGCTATCGGCGGTTGAAGTCCGGTTATCGGAAAGTGTCGCGTCCAGCACCATCTGACAGACGCGAGTCCACCAGACATTTCAACGTGCAAGATCCAGTCTTGCGTATTACAGTCAGTGAACAGAGCAGCCACTGTAACATCGTGCAAGATTGCCAGGCGGTCCTAGTTTGCCCTTGGCTGTCTATAGCTGAATCGCGAACCCAAAAGCCGAGCCACCAGAGGATACAGGAGCACGATGACGAGAGCAGCATAACTTAGAACGTGGCAGATCCGCAGTTCCCATCCGCCGTTGTAGGTAAGCTCTGCATTGCACTGGCCCGAGCATTGTGGTAGAAGCCACATCAATCCGAGGGCATCGCGTCCGACTGGTACCTGCCGACCATTAACCGTCGCGTGCCAGCCTGGGTGATATGACACCTGGATAGAGATCGCATCTCCGGTCTGTGCATAACTACGGACAGAGATCCGATTGCGTCCTTTCCATTGGAACTCGGCCAGTGGCATCGTTGGATCCTCCAGCGCTGTGACATAGGGTGTGAGAGCGACCCGATCCTCCGCTCCGGCCGGAGCTCGACTGACGATCGCGGCTTGTGGAACGACATGCGCAAACGAACTGGAGCGCTGAGGAATTGCATAAATTGAAACGTCGTCAGCGCGCCATAACAGGGGCAGGATGCCGTCGAACTTGGCCGGATGGAAGAATGGCTTCCAGAACTCCTGGCTATGCGGACCGCCGACGGCCCTGGCGTCGACGCCATATGCTTTCAGCCAAAGCAGGGAGACGCGAACATCCTGCTCGACTGTTTCTCCCCCGCGGTAAATCGCGCCCACACCCATCTGTTGCGTCTGATTAGCCGCCATACTCCAGGAACCGCCGGCGAACTGCTGCACATCCGTAAAGGCATTCGCCCATTGGGCGATTGACCCCGGCAGCATCACGCGTTTGCCGGGAAGGTTTTGGGCCACCCAAGTCGAGACCCGATATTCGATCGTGCGGGTGAGATCGGCGGGCAGCAGAAACGCCCTCGCCATTCTGCGGTGGCTCACAATCTGCTCTCCCGCCAGCGCCACCAATAACAGGAGCAATGCGGCTTTGACAGGGCCAGGCGCTTTTTGAAACCAGTGTCGCAATGCAAACACAGTCAACAACGCCCATGCGAATTCCATCTCCAATCGATATCGTCCGGGCTGAGGCAGAAACTGCCGGTTGAAATAAACCAACATCATCGGTGCGGTGCTGGTGAGGTAAGCGAAAAGCGCGAAAAACTGGAGCCTCCAATCGGAGGTCCAGCGAGGAAGATAGTGCCACAACAGAATCCACCCAGCAACCGTGATCGCGATGGCGGTAAGCGAGCCTGCGGTGAACTTCTCTTCATAGCTGTGGTCGGCAGCCGCCCGAATCGCCTGCAGCAGCGATGGCGAAAGAAAGGGGCAACTGATCGCGTACCCGAATGCCCCGATGACGATGGTGATCGCTATGTTTCCTTTGAGGCTGTCCCTGTTCAGCACAAAAAGAAGGCACGGCGCAGCCATCGCCGTCATGGTTGGGCCGAAGGCGCTGGCTAACGCGGAGAGCGCAATCGAGAGCGCGGCGGCGGAGTAGTAGACTGGCCGGCGCCGCTGGATCGAGAGAGCCAGGAATAAAATCGTGAGCGGCAGGAACACCATCGCAGTCACATGCGGGGTGTCGTCCCAAAGCGCCATTATGAAGAGGCGGCGTATGTCCCAGACGTTTTTGAGCGCGAAGTTGCCATCGGGAGCCAGAAGTTGGGTGGGAGATGTGAGTGAGTAAAATAACGCCGCCACAAAACTACAACCCGCAGCCCGGGTGAGCACCCACGCCATCAGAAAGAGCGCGACCGGTACCAGGCAGTAAGCGAGTCCGGTCACGACTTCGATCGCGGCGACGTGGGTGATCCCGCCCACGGCAGCGAAAGCCGCAGTCAAGCCGGGCACCAGGGGTTGGTAGGTGAATTCGAAGGGGATGCCGCTATCCCAGAACGGCCACCATACGGGGCGGAACCAACTGTCGCCGGCGCGCTTGGCCAACGCGACCCAGAAGCCATGCATGGAGTTCATGCGCGGTGCATGGGTCGAGAACAGCTCGCGGCAAATGTAGATGTTGATCCACAGGAGAGTGATCAGGTAGACGGGAACGGTGACGTGCTCGTAGACCGAACGCGGAGCGAGCTTTACTTCCGGCAAGAATCAATATGACACACGGTGGGCTTCAGCCCGCAATGCCCAATGGCGGCGGTTGTGGCCGCACTCCCGCAGCAAGGCAGCGGCCGAACTTGCGAGGGACATGCGACTTTCAGCCAAGCGGCGCGGCAACACGCGACCGGCGCCTGTTAGCCGCGGTGTTAACTGGCATGGCCAGACGCTCGATCGCATGTTCGATCAACTGGGCGGGCTGGGCCGTATCGTCAAAGGAAAAACAGTCGACATCAAAATCGGAGGCGACCGACTCGCGCAGACGCAGACGAGTGGCTGATCGCCCACAATAAGTTTCGCCGGACCCTGCCCGGGTACGACGGTCGGCCCACTTCAACGCCGGACCTCGTATGGAGCGATACGCTCGCAAACGACGCGCAGCAGTGGGCGCAGAGATTAGCCGCCACCGGCAATTTGGCGCACCGCCCGAACTCCAGCACCAGCCAGAGCACGGATGCGCGACCCTATGGCGAGAATCTCGCGAGGGGGTTGGCGGGTACGTCGTCTGTAGATACTTGGGTGAATTCAGAAAAAGGATTCTTCCACGCCGTAACGAGTACGTGCAGAGGTGGCGAGTGCGGGCACTACACGCAGGTGATCTCGCAGCTTTCAAGGGAAGTGGGCTGCGCGAATGCCGTAGGCAGCGACGGCAACACCGTCTATTCGGTTTGCAATTACAGCCCGCACGGCAATCTGGTCAAAGGCGAAGCATATGCGGAGTTGTATCCGAATCAGCGCGCCCCGCGGCCGGGCGGCGTAGCGTTTGAAAACCTGAATCGCGCCGCGCAATTGGATCTGCGGGTTGACCAGTGTCTGCAGAATCTCGCGGGCTCGCTGATGCAATCCTCAAATCCACAGGGCGCGAGCGACCAGCCGGGGGCCTGCAATTACACCAAGGTGCGGGCCTATGATTCGGGCGCAAACTCCGGGTTAACAGGGT
>JBBSHP010000739.1:0-3445 GCA_038232555.1 Bryobacterales bacterium | reverse complement strand
AGACGCTGACAGCCGATCCGCAAGCGTTAACAGCATGGGAGGATATTACACCTCTCGCACGGAATGAGTGGATATGTTGGATCGAGTCAGCTAAGAAAGCAGAAACCAGAAGCCGCCGTATCGAGTGGGGCTGTTCAAGCCTTAAGGATGGAAAACGACGCCCCTGTTGTTGGCCCGGATGCGCTCACCGTTAGTTCCAAGAAGGTCAAGCTCGGCAGTCAGGCCGCAGAGAACGCACTGATCGTGACGTAATATCCGTCCAGATCTCGAAGCGAGAACTCCTGTGTCTGTGTGTTTGGATTCAGGTGTGGCTCCTGTTCCAGCGCAGCCACGAGAGAGCGTGCCCTTTGAAGCGTTAGGTCGAAATCATCGACACGAAAGAACAACAGGAGCCCGTTGCCGGGCAACCCGTGATCGGGGCTCATCAAGGAGGGATGCTCGTGAGCGCTCCACTGGTGGAGGCAGAGCAAGACAGTGCCATCTGAATCGAGGATTTGCCCAAAGTAACTATGGGCAGGAAGCGTAGCGGGCTGACCGAACAGCGCCTGGTACCATTTCAAGCCCGCCGGCACGTTGCCTACCCCAAGGATTGTCCACGAGCGCTTCATTACATCAGTATCTGCCCGGTACCCTCAGCGTGTGATCTAACGGCTAAACCCGATCAGAAAAAACCTGCGACCCGGAGCGGGCGTACGCATCTGAACCGCTGGAGGAATCTCAGTCTTGTTTCTAGTCACGGGCATCACAGGCAAGGTGGGCGGAGCCGCCGCAAGGCATCTTTTGACCCAGGGTAAGGCGGTACGGGCGCTGGTGCGCGATGAGGCGAGAGCTAAGGACTGGGCCGATCAGGGCGTCGAACTTGTCCAAGGCGAATGGGAAGATGCTGACGCCATGACCCGCGCGCTAACCGCCGTCGAAGGTGCCTATCTTATGATGCCTCCCCTCCAGGTGCCCTCGCGTGACTTTCGCGAGGCTGATGTCGTGATTACAAGCTACAGGCAGGCACTGTCCAAGGCTACGCCGCCTAAGGTGGTAGCACTGTCATCGATGGGCTCCGAACAGACCAGCCGCCTCGGCCTGATCACTGCCACCCATCTTCTTGAAGGAGCGTTGCGCGACCAGCCGTTTCCAGTTGCCTTCATCCGAGCCGGATCTTTCTACGAAAACTATCTCTTTGGCCTACAGGCAGGCCAAGGCGGAACACTGCCCATCTTCTACGCGCCGACTGAACGCAAGCTGCCGATGATTGCCACGGAAGATATTGGCGCAGAGATCGCCAAATTGCTTACGACGGACTGGAAGCGAAAGCGCTTTATCGAGCTGGGCTCCATGGTCAGCGGCGACGAACTCGCATCCCAACTCAGCCAGGTGTTGGATCGTGATGTGAGAGCGCAGGCGATCCCTCGTGAGGCATGGGCCGGCGTTCTTGAAGGCATGGGCCTACCGAAAGGCGGCACTTGGGCCTATGAGGAGATGCTTGAGGGGGTCAACTCGGGCTGGATCGGCTTCGGCGTTGAAGGAACGGAGCGCGTGGAGGGCACCACCACCGCCAAGCAGGTTTTTGCAGCTGCGAAGGGCTGACGCAAGCCAAACGCGTTCGCCCGCCTTGCCGTTGTAGCCGGTTCCGGTCGCTAACTCCGCGACCTGACGTGTTTTTCATAATCCAGTAACGCCGTCGAGAGGCGATCGGCCACGTTAAGAAATGTTATGGCTTCAATGTTCGCCGTTTCAACGCAGTTTCGTGCCGCTATCATCGAAACACCTGACTCCGTGAAGCACCTTGGTCAAAGCCGCGTTGAGTTGGCGTTGTTGGTCCTGATCGCGGTGCTGTGCTCCGTGCTCTCCCTGCTTCAATACCGCTGGACACGCGATGTGAGCCGCGCCGAGCGGGCCCGCCTCCGTGCCGGACTCACAGAGCAGGTAGGACGCCTCACTCGGGCCTTTGACGATGAGCTTCGGCAGACTTGCAGGGCCCTGGTTCCGGACCCGACAGAGCTTCGTGAACAGAGCATACTCACCGCCCACACGGTCCGCCACCAGCAATGGGCAGCCTCGCATGATCCAAGCGTGTTTCAGCGAATTACGATCGCAGTGCCTGAGCACGGGGAACTCAAATTGTTCGGCATTCAGGGCCAGGGCCGATCCTGCTGGAAACGGCCTGTCTCCCGAGTGGTCTTATGGCGCTCTCATTCAGGCTGCGTTTCGTCCCGAGTACTACAGCGCGCCGGAACTTTTCGAAGACTACACGCAAACGGAAAACAATTTCGGCCTTTTCTGGGGCCTGGCGATTCAAGCGTACAAGGCAACGCTGATCTCGAACGACTCGCGAGTGGATCAGTTCCTGGAAGGCCGCACAGCAGCTCTCAGCGCATTGGAACAGCAGGGCCTCAACGAGTTCCGTGGCGGCGGTTCGCAGTGCACCAACTGTCACAACGGGGCGGAATTCACGGCCGCTGGCTTGAGCTCCGTCCAGCGCCGCGCCGGCAACCTCGGCGTTGCCGCCAATCAGGGCTTCTTCCGAATCGGCGTGAGACCCATCGCCGAATACATCGGCTTCGGTGGCAATGACGATTTTGGCTTGCCTCTGTTCTCTGCAGCGCCCGCCAGTGCGGCCGGAACCTTCAAGGTTCCGGGCCTGCGCAACGTCGAGTTCACGGGTCCCTATTTCCACGACGGCAGCAAAGCCAACCTCGATCAGGTGCTGGAATTCTACGGCAGAAACGGCGACTTCCCTGGGGATGGAAACTTGGGCCCGGGAATCGGCAACATTAACCTCAACCAGGCCGAGCGTACTTCCATTGTTACTTTTCTCAAGGCTCTCAGTGACGACCGTGTTCGCTTTCAAAGGGCCCCCTTCGACCATCCTTCTCTCTGCGTGCCGAATGGGCATGTCGAGCAGTCTGCTGGTCAACTCGAGACCGACCCTGCCCAGAGCGGGTCCACCGCGCTCGATAAATGGGCTCTCGTCCCTGAGGTCGGAAGCGGTGGGGCTCGTGCGCCGCTACAAACCTTTGAGGAACTCTTGAACGGCATTGGAATCGATGGAACCCGGGCCAACACGATGAACACCGCTTGTAAGCCATAATCTATCGGATAGCCTTGTGGCTAGAGCAGGAGGATAGTGATGAATCTATCGTCAGTACGAACTTCGTGCACCGTCGGCACACTGGCCGTGATCTGTCTGTTATCAGTGGGGGCTGCGGCGCAAAACGCAACTTCCCGAATCGTGGGGGCCGCAAATGCTTTCCTCGCCACGCTCGATGAGCAACAGCGCAAGAGCGTGCTGTTCTCATTTGATGATGAACAGCAGCGGGCGCGCTGGTCCAATCTCCCGCTAAATGGTCCGCCGGGCGGGCCCTAGCTTGGGAGAGCTGAACGCTTCGCAGCGTGCCGCCGCACTGGCGCTGGTTTCCTCCGCGCTCAGCCGTAGGGGCTTCGAGAAGGT
>JBBSHP010000738.1:0-3447 GCA_038232555.1 Bryobacterales bacterium | reverse complement strand
AGCAGCTTGTCAATAATAGCGTTGCGCTTGTTCGCGTCGGTGTCGGCCAGAAAAGTGCGAACGGCATCGGGCGAAGGGATGCGCCCGGTGAGATCCAGGTAAATACGGCGGAGAAACTCTTCATCCGTGCTTAATCTCGCCGGCGCAACTTTGTTCGCAGTGAGCTTGTTAAATATCTCGTCATCGATGAAGCTGCGTCGTGCTATGGCGCTGACGGCCGCTGCAGGCGCCGCAGCCGCCAAAGCACGGTTCAGCTTCTGAGTGCGGTTAAACACCATCGTTCGAACACGGCTTTGGGCCGAGAGGAAGGAATCCGGGGAAGCCTGGAATGTACAATTGGCGCCGGACGGATCCGGAGCGTCCTGCGCGCGTGCAGCCAACGCAAATATTGCGGGCACTGTCAACACACACACAAGTAGTCCCTAATCCGCCGGTAAGGATTTTGGGATGGCCTGCAGTAAGGGAATCGGGGCGATCAGATGTTGGAATTGGCGGTGGTGGTGAAAAACTCGCAGAAACCAGGCGAGCGAACGCGAGGGGGGAGCCGCTTGCGGACTTTACAGACCGGGCTTTGGTCCAGCAAATGGAGTTCGGGCGCGCATCGTCCAAAAGTGTCCTGCAAATCCGCCGGTAAGGAACTGCCTAAGCAGGTCTACGCCCAGACGGGCAGCGATCGCAGGGCTGAAAGAAATTCCGCCAGTCGCGCCGCGCTCATAGCCAGCCGCAACGTCGTCTTGCGCGCGTGCTGCACGAACCGGCCTGCAGTATTGAAAAACAGAAACCGCAGACGTTTCGGTCGGGCTTGCAGTAGTTCTGCGGGCAGGGCCAGTCGCTTCAGCGCGGTCAGCGTGTTGTACGTCAGCACGGCCATGCGAAGCCATGCCGCATTGGCCCCAAATCTCCCGCACGGCAACACTCCCGCCGAAAGCTCATTCTTGAGGACGTCATGTACCGCTTCGATCGTCCCGGCTTTCTCCCGATGCCACTGCAACAGCCGGGCCGGCTTCCATTCCCGAATGTTGCTGACCACCGCAAAGTGCTTCACCTGAGTGCCGTCATTCAACAGCCCGCCCTGTCGCGGGCGAATCCGTATGGCGACATACCGCAACGGTTGAATGTCTTTGTGCTCACTGTACTCGTTCGGAACAAACGTCACATCCGCGCACTCGCGCGTCACTTCCGCATCGTGCTTGCCGTAAGCTTCCCATTGCGCCTCCGGCACTGCCTCCACCGCCTGGCGAAGCGCCGCACTCATGCGCGCGCTGACTCCAAAGCCGATGAAGCCCTGCGGTCCATCCAGACGCTTTTCATCGCGTAGCCAATCGATCAGTTCGTGTTCATGGCACGCCGAGTCGCCGCGAAAGTAGTGTTCGTCCACGGTCGAAGGCAGAGACGCGAAGGCCGCCTTCGCCACCGGCAGCCCCTGATACGCCGCTGGCACGTTGCCATCTCGAAACTCGTCGGCAAGCACCAGGTTCATTTCCGCCCAGACGGCCAGCATAGGTTGGTAGCATCGCTCTCCCTCATAGCCGCGCAGAGCCTCCTGTTTGCGGCTCTCGATGATCGTGGCATCCTGATCCACGGTCGCGATCCGCTGCTCCGGACAACGCCGTCCCACTTCCTGTACTACCTCCCGATTGACCAGCCCCAACCCACTCAGCGCCGCGTTCTCACCAGGAATATAAGCCTTCCCTCCCAGCAAAGTGCACTGCTGCTTGGCCTCCTCGATGCGGCTCTCGTCATGAAACTCATACAGGAATTCCGCGCGGCTCCCGGCGAAGGCAGTTCATGGCCCAACATCGATGCCAGCCCAGCGTCGGCGCGCAACTGGTCGAAGTCGTCCAGACAGTCTCCGCCCACGCCGTTTAGCACCACGAAGCTTTCTACGAACGTGGCCTCATCGTAACCGCGATCCCGCTTCTTGATGTGAACGTGGCGCGCCACGCTCTGTGCGACACCGAGCGATCGCAGCGTCTGAATCAGCACCGGCGCTCCGCCGTAGGAGGTTAACCGCTCCGTCGCTGGCTCAGGATCGATCTCAAAGAGAAATTCGCTCTCGGCGGGGGAGGGTTTGGAACGCTTCAGCACTGATTCGAGTATGCGGCCTCGAAACACCAAAAGGTGACTTTGTTTTTCAATTTCCTTCTTTTACTCGCCACACTTCATCCCACGCCAGGCCCGCCTTTCATTCACAACCACTCGGCGGACTTTCCCCAACCAGACGTCCTTACCGGCGGATTCGGGAAGTAGTCTGGGATTCGCCGTCATCGATCCCTCCTTCGAAGTTAGCTTCCCTCAATAGTAGTCTATTTTTCGTCTTGTACAGTCCTCTTTTCGGCTCGTATAGTACTCTTTCGTGGATTCAAGCCAGGGCTGCTCAGGAGTAAATTCCCGGAGCTTCGTGGCCGATCGCTTGTACGTATTCGGTGTACGACCCTCCGTAAACGCGCGGCTGGCGCTCCGTGCCGCTTTCGCCGCCCAGCTCCAGCACCCGGGATCCCAGGCCTCGCAGGAACATCCGGTCGTGCGATACGAAAATCATGGTGCCTTCGAAATCTTTGAGCGCCTCAACCAGCATTTCTTTCGTTGCCAGGTCCAGGTGGTTGGTGGGCTCGTCCAGAACCAGAAAGTTGGGAGGATTGTACAGCATCCGCGCCATCGCCAGCCGGGACTTCTCCCCGCCCGAGAGCGCCCGGATGCGCTTGTCAACTTCATCGCCCGAGAACTGGAAAGCGCCGGCCAGTGACCGTAGCGAGCCTAAGCCGTCTCCCGGGAAATCCTGCTGCAGGTGCTCGATGATGGTCAGATCGGGATTCAACACCTCCAGCGATTGCTGCGCGAAGTATCCCATGTTGAGGCTGGCTCCCAGCCGTACACTGCCGCTGTCGGGCTCGCTCGCGCCCGCGATCATTTTGAGCAGGGTGGTTTTGTCGGCGCCGTTCCGGCCCATTACCGCCCAACGCTCACCGCGCCGAATCGTCAGATTTAATCCGTCGTAGATTACACGCGGGCCGTAGCTCTTGTGCAGATCCTCGATCACTGCCACCTGGTCGCCCGAGCGTGGCGGGACGCGAAAGTCGAACTTCACCACCTGTCTCCGCTTAGGCAGCTCGATTTTGTCTATCTTGTCCAGCGACTTGATGCGGCTTTGCACTTGGGCCGCTTTGGCCGCGTGCGTTCGGAAGCGATCGATAAAACGCTGTTCCTTCGCCAGCATGGACTGTTGCCGCGCGAAGGCGGCTTGCTGATTCGTTTCCCGGATGGCTCTCTCGCGCTCGTAAAAATCATAGTTGCCCGAGTATGAAACGATCTCACCGGCATCGATCTCGGCGATCTTCGAAACGATTCGGTTCATAAACTCGCGGTCGTGCGACGTCATTAGGACCGCCCCGGGAAAGGCCTTGAGAAACTGCTCCAGCCAGATGATCGACTCGATGTCCAGATGGT
>JBBSHP010000737.1:0-3451 GCA_038232555.1 Bryobacterales bacterium | reverse complement strand
TGGAGGTGGTGGAGTTGGGCCAGCCCTGACCCATATTTCCAAACAATATCCGCCAGCTCAATTGACAGCGCTTTTGAAAGCACCCAACGCCAAGATGAAAGCTGCCGGCATGGTCCCGCTGACGTTGAATGCTGCTGATATGGGAGCACTGGTTACGTATGTGACCAGCCTCGGAGGAACATCGGCCGCCGCTGCAGCGACTCCACCCGCTTCCGCGTCGTCCTCACCTGCGCCAGCGAAGCCAGCGGCGGCAGCCGTGCCGGCGAAAGCAGGAACTGGAAGTTCGGCCGGCGGCGCAACCGCCGCCCATGGAAAGACCATCTTCGATTCTCAACGCTGCAGTGGATGCCACGGAGCGACTGGAGGGGGTGGAGTTGGGCCAGCGTTGACTCATATTTCCAGTCAGTATCCGCCAGCTCAATTGACAGCGCTTCTGAAAGCACCCAACGCCAAGATGAAAGCTGCTGGCATGGTCCCGCTGACGTTGAATGCTGCTGATATGGGAGCACTGGTTACGCATGTGACCAGCCTCGGAGGAACATCGACAGCCGCTGCGGCGACTCCATCCGCTTCCCCGTCCTTCTCACCTGCGCCGGCTCCATCGAAACCAGCTGCCGCAGCCGGGCCGTCGAAAGAGGAGTCCAAAGGGGCAGCGATATTCAAAGTACACGGCTGCGCTGACTGTCACGGTCCAATGGTATCGGAGGTACAGCAGCAGCCCCTGCGCTGGGGGGTACTGGCAAGAGCCTCGCACCTGCGCTCCTAACCACGATGCTGCGGCATCCAACCGCTCGCATGCAACAAGGTGGAATGCCACCAACATCCCTGAGCAGCGATGAACTAAAGGCACTCGTCGCATATGTAAGTTCTATTTCTGCCTCAAAAACCAATTCTCAATAATGAAGCCGGTGCTTGCACCCGGAATGACGCCTCGGGTTAAGCCATCCCGTAACAGGCGTATGACCGGTCAGCGGGTTGGAGGGACGGCTGCTTCCCGGCTGCTCGGGAATCCAAGCGAGGTCAGCTTCGCGCAAGTGGATTGGTAGTCCGTGTGAAGAATACTTCGAATCCCCAGACCCTCGGCGATTTGAACGAACATCGGCGTGTCTTCGATTTACAGGACCTGTTTTGGCTCGGTCTGAGTGAGGTGAAGAGCGAGCCGGAAGATGTTCGCGTCAGGCTTACGCAGATGGACGAAACAAGACGAGACAAAGCAATCCACGAACGCGCCCAGCTTGAACGTGCGAATCCGATAGGCATTCAGTTCGAAAGATTCATTGCTGACTACGGCGATCTTCAGCGCATACCGCGCCTTGAGCTGAGCGATCGTCGCGATCATATCGGGATAAGGCGTCGACTGATCGCACATGAATTGGCGGAACTGCATCGGGGTGAACGGCCGTTTCTCATAAAACACGACGAGTTTCAGGTACTCCTCGAAAGAGAGTTTTCCCTCCTCGTGAATTTCGAATGTCAGGCGATGCCGCTCTTCCATTTCCTCCCAGTTTAGATCGAAGTGTTCCACCGCCCGTCTTCGGGCAAGATGATCCCACCCGTTGGTGAGAAGCACGCCGCTGATGTCCACGAAAACGCAAGTAATCCCGGACCTGTTCTCGATCATCTGCAAATCCAATTGTGTCCCGCGAAACGTCAAAATGATGTCAATAGCGCCGGCGTCGGATCGACCCGTCAATACCTTTTTGACGTCGTTTTGACGTTTTTCCCGCTACGTTGGGAAAGGCGTTACTGAGTCCGCAGTGGATTCGATTACGCGCCGAAGGATACCCACAATGATCGAAGCCACCCTTGACCTACCAACAGAAGCAGCGGCGCACAGCAGGAACGGAGCGGCCGCGAAGACCAGGATCATTCGCTGACACCCGAGTAGCTGGGAAAGATGAACGCCTACTGGCGCGCGGCAAATTATCTCTCGGTCGGCCAAATTTATCTATACGACAATCCGCTGCTGAAAGAGCCGCTGAAGCTATCGCATGTGAAGCCGCTTGTCGTCGGGCACTGGGGCACGACGCCAGGCCAGAACTTCATCTACGTTCATCTGAACAGGGTTATCAAGAAGTACGACCTAGATACGTTCTACGTGGCTGGTCCTGGTCACGGTGGCCCGGCCATTGTTGGCAACGTCTACCTGGAAGGGACATGGACCGATATCTATCCGAACGTGACCCAGGACGAAGCGGGACTGAAGAAGCTATTTAAGCAGTTCTCATTCCCCGGAGGGATCTCCAGCCATGTTGCGCCGACAGCGCCGGGCTCGATTCACGAGGGCGGCGAGCTCGGGTATTCGCTGAGCCATGCGTTTGGGGCTGCGTTCGACAATCCCGACCTGATCGTGGCGTGCGTCGTCGGCGACGGTGAGGCTGAGACCGGGCCTCTCGCCACAGCCTGGCAGTCCAACAAACTCCTCAATCCGATAACTGACGGAGCCGTGCTCCCCATCCTGCATCTCAACGGATACAAGATCAGTAACCCGACTGTGCTGGCCCGCATCGAGCGTGAGGAGCTGGAACAATTTCTGCGCGGCTGCGGCTGGACACCTTATTTTGTCGAAGGCGATGATCCCGAGAAGATGCATCGTTTGATGGCCACGACTCTCGAAACAGCCGTCGAAGACATCCGTCATATTCAGCAGAATGCCCGGACCCACGGCGATAATACCCGGCCGCGATGGCCAATGATCGTGCTCCGGTCGCCCAAAGGCTGGACCGGACCGAAGGTGGTCGATGGGCTGCAGATCGGAGGCACATTCCGCGCACATCAAGTGCCAATCCTCGTCGATTCCGAACATCCCGATCACGTCGCGCTGCTCGAGAGTTGGATGAAGAGCTACAAAGCCGAAGAGCTATTTGACGAGAAAGGCCGGCTCATGCCGGAATTGGCCGAACTGGCGCCGAAGGGCGACCGGCGGATGGGAGCGAATCCTCATACCAACGGAGGCATTCTGTTGCGCGACCTGCGCATGCCGGACTTTCGTGCCCATGCAGTGAGTGTGCCTGCGCCCGGTGCCGTGGCCGCTCAGGACACGCAAGTGCTGGGAAAGTTCCTGCGTGACGTAGCAAATCTGAACCGTGATAATTTCCGCATCTTCGGTCCCGATGAGACGCTGTCGAATCTTCTTGGCGCTGTCTTCGAAGTGACCAACCGTCAGTGGGACGCACGGGAAGCCAGGAATGACGAATTCCTTGAACCTCGGCATAAGTCACGTTCTGGCCGGCCAGTCTCTCCAGCAGCCTCCGCGTGGCCAAGGCGTAGTGCTCGGGAGTATTCAACTTGCGATTGACCCAGATGACAGACCAGGTGCAGTCCGCCGTCTCTCGCAAATTGGAAGACTTCGCGGAACCACTCCGCCGGCCCGCGTTCCTCGTAGCCCCCCAAACCGAACGCGATCACGCCCTTATCGCGCCGAGCTACCGCGAACTCGGCCACCGGCCGG
>JBBSHP010000736.1:0-3452 GCA_038232555.1 Bryobacterales bacterium | reverse complement strand
TTTTGACGGCTTGGCACATGCTATTCTCCCGTGCACGCCTGGAAGCCGGCGAGGACGTGCTGGTGTTGGCCGCATCGAGCGGAGTCGGCATGGCCGCGGTCCAGATTGCGAAGATGTTGCGGTGCCGGGTGATCGCGACGGCGGGCGGGGAAGAGAAGATGGCCAAGGCGAAGGAACTTGGCGCCGATTTCGTGATTGATCACTACAAGCAGGACATCTCGGCGGAGGTGAAGAAGTTCACGGATCGCCGGGGCGTTGACGTAGTCTTCGAACACGTGGGAGAGGCTACCTGGGTCAAGAGCGTCGCAAGTCTTGCGCCGAGCGGCCGCCTGGTAACCTGCGGAGCCACCACCGGCTATGACGTGAAGGTGGATCTGCGGTTTTTGTTTAGCAAACAGCAATCTCTGCTGGGGTCGTACATGGGGACATTGGGCGAATTGCACCGGGTATTGAAGTTTGTCTTCCGAGGTGACCTGAAGCCGGTAATCGATCGCGTCTACCCATTATCGGAAATCGCCGCGGCCCACCAGCGCCTCGAAAACAAGGAACAGTTCGGCAAAGTTCTCGTCACACCCTAAGCTGCTTCACTCGGCTAAGCACCTGAAATTCGCTGCGTCATCGGTGCTGCCGGAACCTTTATATTTCGCGACCTGCGGATAAGGACAAAGTGGGCGAGTGCGGTTGATCTTGCCGTTCACGGTGTGTGCAGCGATGATAAACTCCGGTGCCTTGCCTCGCTCCACCCATTGTTCCAACGCGCCCAACGCATCGAACCCGTTTGGTCCGTCGCCGCCTCCGCAATGGCCCATCCCTGGAGCCATGAACAACCGGTAAGATCTCGATGTCTGGCTGGCGCCTCCCAGGGCTTTCAGCACGCTGTTGTAGTAATGGATGCTGTTGCGCGGCATCACTTGTTGATCGGTCCATCCGTGATATTGAATCAACTTGCCGCCTCGTGAAAAGAAAGGTTTCAGGTCCGGGTTGACCGCGCTTAGAATCCCACCGTCGCGCTTCTGCGCGCGCGCCAGATCGCTGTCGAAGTTCAGCGTCTTGAAATCCCACTGCGGATTCTCGAACACCACGAAGCGAAAATAGTCTTCGGCGAGAAGGATTGGCCGGGGCCCTCCAGCCAATGTGTTCCAAACCAGCTCGCTGCCGCGCTCCATAGCCGGGAAGATCTCCTCGCCGTTAACGGGGTTCTTGGCAGGATTATAAATCTTTAGGGCTGCGTCGGCCTGAGGCTTGGTGAGGCATTCCGGGCCGTCTCCGCTCTTGCATTCGAGCTGATGCGGATCAAAGTGGCACTTGGTTGGATCCTCCAGGACACCATCCTTTACGCCGTCTCGTGCGTCACACGCTTGCAGTACAGCTTGATGAAGCACGAAGTACTTGGGGGGTGGAATATAACTCGCTCGATCCACCAAGGTTGCCTGCCCGACCCAGATCCGTCCAAACATCATGGGCGTCCAATTGTTGGTGGGAGCCCCGGCCACGACGCCGTCGTAGTCCTCGGGAAAGCGCTGCGCTTCCATCAGCCCTTGCCGGCCTCCGGAAGAGCATCCCACGAAGTAGGAATGCTTGGGATCCTGCCCATAAAAGGCAGCGATGATCGCTTTGGCCTGGAGGGTCATCTGGTGTTCTGACCGATATCCAAAGTCGATCAGTTTCTCCGGATGGCCCATCGCAAAATCAGCGCGGGCGCCAGTGTGTCCCGTATCAGTGGAGCTGGTTGCGTATCCGCGTTTGAGAGCGGCACCCATCGCAGAATAACTGATCGAGCCAGCCCATCCTCCATTGCCCACAGCTTGAAATTTCCCGTTCCAGTTCGTCACCGGTAGCCATACTTCGATCGTGATGTCCGAATCCGCGGAGGGCTTCAGCGTCGCGGCGATGCGGCAGAATGCGGGCAGTTTCTTAAGATTCGCTGAATAGTTGATCGCGTAGCCGGGTGGCGTGAATTGACCACTGGACACGATTTCGGCCGAAGTAATCGTGGTGGTCGAAAGCTTCAGTTCCGCAAGACCTTCGCACGATGCACCAAATGCAGGCAAGCTTAGCAGCGCGGCGAATACGCTCAGGGTTATACCCGGCCGGCGCGCGCCGAGTTCGCACAGCAGCGCCACACCCGCCAGTGCGGCGGCGGTGTAAAACGCGGCCTGGTAGTTGTGATACCGGTCGAACAGCACTCCGCCAATGCGCGGCCCGATGATGCCCGCCACGCCCCAGGCCGTAAACAGAATTCCGTAGTTGATGCCCGCATTCCGCGTGCCCCAGAAGTCCGACGCGGCCACCCCGTTCACAGAAAGTTGGGTTCCGTAGCACCAGTAAACCACGAACACCGCCACAAACAGCAACGCCACGTGGCTCCCGGCCGCGTACAGCGCCGGCATCGCGACCATCGAGATCCCAATCATCATCCGCAGCACGTTGATGCGGCCCAGCCGGTCCGACATCCACCCCGACAGAATCCGCCCCGAGGCGTTTCCAAACGCGCCGACCACCAGAGTCATGGTCGAGAGCGCCGCCGCTGCAATTCCGACGCTTTTTGCGAATGGCACTAACTGGCTAATGACCATCAGGCCCGCTGAACAGCCCAGCGCATAACCTACCCACATCAGGTAGAAGGTGGGGGTCCGCAGCATTTCGCCGGGAGTGAATTCGCGAGCCGCCGAGGCGCTTCCGGTGGTCGCGGGCGACCAACCGTCCGGACGATATCCCGGGGGCGGGTTGCGCAACAACAGTGCACCGGCCAGAGTCATAACCAGAAAGATCGCGCCCAGGATCTGAAACGTGGCTGGCAGCCCGTAAGCCGGAATCAGCTTCAACTGCGCGAGCGGACCGAAGATCGCCGATCCAGCCCCATACCCGCCGACAGCGAGCCCTACTGCCAATCCGCGCTTGTCGGGAAACCATTTGGCCATCACCGGAATGGGCGTGGAGTACCCGAACCCGTTGCCGAGTCCGCCGATCACTCCGAAGCACAGATACAGATAGGTCAGGTTGGTAGTAAACGAGCACAGGTAAAATCCCAGGCTCACCAGAATTCCGCCGGCCAGCGAGCACGGCACCGGTCCGAACTTATCCTGCAGCCTGCCTGCTACCACGAAGCTGAGTGCAAACACGATCACCGCGATCGTGAACACCATGGACGTCTCGGTTCTCTTCCACCCGAACCGGGCTTCGAGTGGCGCGACGAAGACGCTCCAAGCGTAGAGCGTGCCCAGGGCCAAGTTCATTGACAATCCGCCGACCACGCGCCACCAACGGCCGAGGCCGCTCCGCTCTTCCGAATGCATCCAAATATCGTAAGCGATCAGGGCATGCGGACGCATCAGCCTGAGGCGATAATTGTCAAGCCTCGATAGAAATGTCCCCTGTTTCACCTCAATAGAAACGTCCCTATTTTGATAGTTTCGCGCCACCGACCAACGGGAGGCGCAAACAGCTTCAGG